>NZ_QWGI01000003.1:0-210166 GCF_003435125.1 Clostridium sp. AM25-23AC
GTTTCTTTATATTATTTTATCTAGCACAACAGGTTAACTTAGAAATACCAGTGTAAAGGAGGTGATCTTCAATGTTTTCAAGGATTTGGACAAAGCCATATACGAAAAGCTGCTCAGAGCAGATTGAGCGATTGAAAGCTGCATTGCAGGACTGTGACGCCGTGGTGATCGGTGCCGGAGCCGGTCTTTCCACCTCAGCCGGATTTGTTTACACCGGCGAACGGTTTGAAAAATACTTTTCCGACTTTGCGGCAAAGTACGGCATCCAAGATATGTATTCCGGCGGCTTTTATCCCTTTGCCATGCCGGAGGAGCATTGGAGCTATTGGAGCCGATACATCTATATCAACCGCTATATGGATGCCCCCAAACCGGTCTACGATGACCTTTTGAAGCTGGTGTCTGACAAGGATTATTTCGTTATCACGACCAACGTGGATCACTGTTTTCAGAAAGCAGGCTTTGATAAAAAGCGGCTGTTTTACACGCAGGGCGATTACGGCCTGTTCCAGTGCAGTGAGCCGTGCTGTCAGGAAACCTTTGATAACGAAGCTGCGATTCGTGAAATGGTCAAGCGGCAGCAGAATATGAAAGTACCGACAGAACTTTTACCCGTCTGCCCTCACTGCGGCAAGCCCATGACCATGAATCTCCGCTGCGATGATACCTTTGTGGAGGACGAAGGCTGGCACAAGGCAGCGGAGCAGTACGAAAATTTTCTCCGAACTCGAAGCGAGCAGAAAATTCTCTTTCTGGAGCTGGGTGTCGGCTACAACACCCCAACCATAGTGAAGTACAGTTTCTGGCGCATGGCTCATGACTGGAAAGATGCCACTTATGCCTGTCTCAATTATGGAGAGGCGTATGCGCCTGACGAAATCAGAAAGAAGTCCATTTGTATCAATGGAGATATTGGAGAAATCCTGTCTCAGCTTTAAGAAAAGTCAATATTGTCTTGCCGTGGGCGTTTCACTTTAACCAGTGGATGCCCTTTTTTCATACCCATTTTCAAAGGAAAGGAGGTCTTGTAATGGCTGTATTCAGAGTTGAAAAAACGAAAGACTTTACCATCATGTGCAACCATCACCTGCGGAATATGCACCCTATGCTATATCACGCTCTCCGAATAAACCTCAAGATTTTGAAAATAATAAAGTGAAAATTCCGATGTTTGTATTGAAACCATGTCACGAATAGTATATAATATTCGTGACATCATGAAAGGAGAGCACGGTCGTGGACAATGGATATATGCAGAAAATACGAGCGCGAATTCTTGCTGCTGAGGATGGTGCAGTTTTTGTTGCTCCTGATTTTGCAGATATTGCGGACACCGCAACAATTCGCCAAGGATTGAAGCGGCTTTACCAATCTGGCATTATCCGCAGAATTATCAGAGGCATTTACGAAAAGCCAAAGTACAGCAAACTGCTTGATGAATATGTAGCGGCCGACCCGGATGCAGTTGCCAAAGCATTGGCACGGTGTTACCACTGGACCATTGCCCCATGTGGAAATACGGCCCTGAACCTGTTGGGTCTCTCTACACAGGTAACAGCGGTCTGGTCCTACATCAGCGACGGTCCGTATAAGACCTATGAGTGGAATTCCACCAAGCTGGAATTTAAGCATAGGACCAACAAGGAAATCACTGGCCTGTCTTACATGACGAGTCTGGTGATCCAGGCGCTGAAAACTCTGGGAAGGACCAACGTGACGCCGGAGATCATACAGACGCTTTCTGAAAAGCTGTCCGAGGCTGAAAAGCAAGCCTGTCTGAAAGAGGCAACGGAATCCACGGATTGGGTTTATGATACGATACGAAAAATGTGTGGAGGTGACACACAATGAGGAATGTAGCACGATTGCCGGAAAGTGATCGGCGCGAACTGTTCCGAAATACCGCCGATAAAATGGGCTTGAATGATGCCATCGTAGAAAAAGATTTTTGGGTATGCTTTACGCTGGATTATCTGTTCCACCGCTGCCCGTGGAAAGAGACTATTACCTTCAAAGGCGACACCAGTCTTTCCAAGGCATTCAATCTGATCAGCCGCTTTTCCGAAGATATTGATCTGATTCTGGATTGGCGGGTGCTGGGATACGGTAAGGACGAGCCATGGGAAAAACGTTCCAACACCAAACAGGATACGTTCAACAAAGAAGCCAATGCTCGGGCAGAGGTTTTTCTTGCGGAGCAGTTTTGTCCCACCATTCAGGCAGAACTTTCTCAGGAGCTTGGCTGTGAGGCGAATATTTACATAGACGAAAAGGACAAACAGACAGTTACCTTTGCCTATCCGCACCTGTTTACAAATCCCGCTACCTTGCAGGTTATTCGTTTGGAGATCGGTGCGCTGGCCGCTTGGACGCCCGCAAAAATCGCTCAGATCGAGCCCTATGCCGCAACCTATTACCCAAAAGTATTTGTGCAAAAGGACACGGCTATTCTGACCGTTGCGCCGGAGCGGACTTTCTGGGAGAAGGCAACGATTCTGCACCATGAAGCCAACAGACCCGAGAGTTCGGAAATGCCGCAGCGTTATTCCCGGCACTACTATGATCTGTACCGTATGTCCATGACACCTGTGAAAGAAGCTGCCTTTGCCCGGGTGGAATTGCTGAAGACAGTGGTGGACTTCAAGATGAAGTTTTATCCGAGAGCCTGGGCAAAGTATCAGGAAGCTATTCCCGGCACCTTGAAGCTTGTTCCCCCGGAGTATCGCTTTGCAGCATTGGCCGCAGATTACGAAGCAATGAAGGATATGCTCTATGGTGATGTGCCGACCTTTGAGACTGTCATGAGCGCAGTCAGCGAATTAGAAAAAGAAATCAACGCACTGTAACAACCTAATATTATAAAGCCACCGGCTAAGCCGATGGTCTTGACTCGTGAGCCCGGCAGGTAGAAGAAACGTTGTCACTGATAAGGATTTGACCAGAGACGGTAAAAGGAAGTATAATTGGACTGAGAGAAAACAACAGGAGTGACAATATGGTAAAAAATCAAGTACATTCATCTCAGTCAGGAACCTTTGACATCAGTGCGGCAATGCTTCATATCATCGCCATGACATTTATGCTGATGGATCATCTCTGGGCTACGCTCCTTCCGGCTCAGGACTGGCTGACCTGCGTAGGAAGGCTCGCGTTTCCCATCTTTGCATTTATGGCAGTGGAAGGATATTTTCACACGCACAGCTTTAAAAAGTACATTCTCCGGCTGCTGCTGTTTGCGGTGCTGTCGGAGATACCCTTTGATCTGATGTATGGCGGAACCTGGTTTTATCCGTTTCATCAGAATGTGATCTGGACGTTGTTGATAGGACTCGCTGGAATCCATTTGATGGAAAAAACTCGAAAAAAACAGAAGCTTACGATCTTTCTGCCGACGGCGGTTCTGGTCGTGCTGGTTGGAAGTGCACTTGGGACGGTAGGAATGGCAGATTACTATGGTGCCGGTGTATTGACACTGTTTATTTTTTACTTTTTCCGGGGAAGAAAATGGTGGTGTTTTGCCGGACAGATTCTGGCGCTCTATTGGGTCAATGTAGAGCTGCTGGGAGGTCTGATGTACCCCATCCGGCTTTTTGGGATGGACTTTGAACTCTGCCAGCAGGGACTTGCATTGCTTTCACTGCTTCTGATCTGGTTGTATCGTGGACGGCAGGGCTGCCATACGAAAGTCTTCCAGTATAGCTGTTATGCGTTTTATCCGGTCCATATGCTGATTCTTGCATTGGTGCTGAATTATGTAAATCGATAATGATAAGAACTGCGGCTGCAGGGAATACGACCCTGCAGCCATTTGAAATCTTGTGGCACATATAAAAAAGAGCGGTAGGATCGTTTCCTTTATTTTAAATATTCATCCATCCAGTTAATGATCTCCGTCATCCGGTCGATCCTGTTCTCCGGCTTTCCGCCTCTGGACAGCTCATGGTTTTCTCCATGGAACAGGCAAAGCTTCGACGGGCAGCCGTTCCGCTTGATGGCGCTGAACATGGCGAGTCCTTCCGCCATATAGCAGCGGTAGTCCTCATCAGAGTGGATAAAGAGTGTCGGTGTCTTGCAGTTCGGCGCAAACTGGAGCGGAGACTGCTTCCAGAGGAGCTCCACATCGGTCCTCGTATTGGCTCCCTGGTTGTTTAAGATGAAGGTGTGTCCGATATCGGAGCTGTGCTCAAAGGATACCCAGTTAGAGATGGAACGCTGGGAAGCGGCGGCATGGAACCGGTCTGTATGTCCGATGATCCAGTTTGTCATAAATCCGCCGTAGGAGCCGCCTGTGACACCGAGATGTTCCGGATCGATCATCGGATACCGCTTTAGGACTTCATCCGTGAAATCCATCAGGTTCTGATAGTCCACAGTTCCGTAGATTCCGTTGATATTTCCAAAATCCGTGCCCCGTCCGTCAGATCCTCTCGGATTGCAGAAGAACACGAAATATCCGCGGTTTGCCCACATCTGCATCTCATGATAGTAGACGTCTGAATAAACGGTTCTCGGACCGCCGTGGATAGTTAAGATGCCGGGATAGGACTTTCCTTCCTCGAAACCTGCCGGTTTTAAGACCCATCCGTGGATCTCGTAGCCGTCGCTGGCGGTGAAAGAGAACGCCTCCGGTGTCTGTACGTCATATTCGTCGGTGAGCCAGTCATTCATGTGGGTCACCTGCTCGCCGTCTACAAAGAGTTCCGCAATGTGGAGTCCGTGGAATTCCATGGAGGCGATGTGTCCGCCCGCGAGATCGAAGCTGTCGCAGGAGCTTCCTGCCGTCAGCGGCCCGGAGACGGTGCCGCCCCGGGAGATCTTATAGAGATGGGAAAAATCTCCCACGGTGGAAATATAGTAAAATTCCCCGCCCACAGCCTTAAATGTCTGTCCTGCGCCGAATCTGGAATCGGAGCCCACGGAGGAGCCGCCGATGGAAGATTCATAAGGATGGATCAGCTTCATGGATCCGTCCACGAGATCCATATGGTAGAAGTCACAGTATTTCGTCGTATCCTTATAGGAGTCATCCGTTGCCGCAATGAGTGCAGTCTTTTCGTCTAAGAGGGAGACAACTCCGGTGCGCATGGAATCCGGCGCGATCAAGGTTTTTGTCTCTCCGGTGGAGAGGTTATAAAGATAAACGCCCGGACGAATCCCCATGACACCCTGTTTCCACGGATATGCTTTGTAGAGCAGGAGATTTCCAAGGACAGAATACTGGGAACAGTCGGTCCAGTCGTCCGCCACGTAAGTGAGTTTACCGGATCCCATATCATAGATGGCGTAACGGTTCCTCTTCGCGTTCGTGTATCCCTGACCATTGCCCCAGAACGGAAGCTCGTCGAAGACCTCGTAAGATTTCTTTCTCGTATCTCTGTAATTATCATGACGGATCGTCAGAAGGTAACGTCCATCCGGGAGAAGGCGGATCCCTGTGACAGTAGCCGGAATGGACGTGATGCACTGGGCCTCTCCGCCGGACGGAGAGATCTCATAGAGGAAAGAAGTTCCGTTCTCCTTTTCTTTTTTTAAGGCGGCAGTCCGGGCTGCGGTAAAGATCAGGGTATTCTCCGCGGTCCAGCTCCAGGTCTTCGCGTCACCGCTGCAGGTGACACGGGAGACAGTCTTCTTCCCGAGATCATACAGGTACAGGTCAGACAGATAGCCATTGGTCTCCCGGTCCGGTACGGATACCGTGAAGGCGATCTTCGTTCCATCGGGTGAGAAATGTGGGTTGCTCAAAAAACGGAACTTCAGGAATGTGTCGATCTCAATCTTCTTCATCGTCATGTCCTCCATAATTAGTATTTTGTAACAGGAAATCCGAGGAATTCCCTATTATACAAACAGGCACTAATGTGCCAATGATGCGCACTTGCGCAAAAATGCAGGTCAGATGCATCCATCCACAGAATCTGCCGGGCTGACCCCGGAAGATCATAGGCCGGAAGGCACTGGATCGCTATGAAATGAGTATAAATACTCAGAGTGGAATGTGTCAAGGAAAAGTGGAGCAGGGGTATCCGGAAAAAGCGCTTGCCATATCAGAAAAATGATGTTAGAATATTTTAGACTATGTATAATGCGCACGAAAAGATCCTTGGGACTGGTGCACGAGAGATAAAAAAGAGCGAGATGCGAAGAGAAAGGAAGCTGAACCGATGTCAGGACATAATAAATTTTCCAACATCAAACATAAGAAAGAGAAAAATGACGCAGCAAAGGGTAAGATCTTTACCGTAATCGGAAGAGAGATTGCTGTCGCAGTTAAAGAGGGCGGCGCTGATCCGGCTAACAACAGCAAGCTGCGTGATGTGATTGCAAAAGCGAAAGCAAACAACATGCCGAACGATACCATCGACCGCGGTATCAAGAAAGCAGCCGGTGACTTAAACTCCGTAAACTACGAAAACTTAACATACGAGGGATACGGTCCGAGCGGTGTTGCGATCATCGTTGACACACTGACTGACAACAAGAACCGTACCGCAGCAAACGTAAGAAGCGCCTTCACAAAGGGCGGCGGAAACGTAGGCGCACAGGGAAGCGTTTCCTTCATGTTCGACCGCAAGGGCCAGATCGTGATCGACAAAGAAGAGTGTGATATGGATGCCGACGAGCTCATGATGGCTGCACTCGATGCAGGCGCTGAGGATTTCTCCGAGGAGGAGGACAGCTACGAGGTTATCACAGATCCGGACAACTTCAGTGCAGTCCGCGAGGCTCTCGAGAAAGCCGGAATCCCGATGGTAGAGGCTGATATTACTATGATCCCGCAGAACTGGGTAGAACTTACTGACGAGGAAGCGATCAAGAAGATGCAGAGAATCCTTGATCTCCTTGACGAGGATGATGACGTACAGGCTGTATACCACAACTGGGATGAATAAAAAATCGTGATTGTGTATGTTGTGATCCCCTTTCACCAGAATTGTACTGATGAGAGGGGATTTCTTCATGTAACAGGAAAATCGGAGAGCGTGGAACTCTCCGGAGACAGGAGGGAGGAGTCCGTTATGACGGATATGAAGAAAAATATAAAAAGGACAGCAGTGCTTTCTGTGGTGCTGGTCCTGATGTTCGCGATAACCGTATTTGGCGCGGAGCAGACAGAAGAGTATGTGCCGGCGGTCTATGCGACGTTCTGGGCGCTCGTTCCGCCGGTCGTGGCGATCGGGCTGGCACTTATCACAAAAGAGGTGTACAGTTCCCTGTTCATCGGTGTTCTTATGGGTGGAATCCTGTATTCCGGTTTCAGCTTTGAGGGAACGATCACCCATATTTTTGAGGACGGAATGATAAACGTTCTCTCTGACAGCTACAATGTGGGAATCCTGATCTTCCTTGTGATCCTTGGCACGATGGTGTGCCTGATGAACCGGGCCGGCGGGTCGGCAGCATTCGGCCAGTTTGCGGCGGATCATATTAAGGGCCGCGTGGGCGCGGAGCTTGCGACGATCCTGCTGGGCTGTCTGATCTTTATCGACGATTATTTTAACTGCCTGACCGTGGGAAGCGTGATGCGCCCTGTGACAGACAAATTTAAAGTCTCAAGAGCAAAGCTCGCGTACCTGATTGACGCGACGGCAGCTCCGATCTGCATTATCGCACCGATCTCTTCCTGGGCGGCCGCGGTTACCGGATTTGTTGAGGGCGAGGACGGATTTTCTATCTTCGTGCGGGCGATCCCATACAACTTTTACGCGATCCTGACGATCGTGATGATGATCGGAATGGTACTTTTACGGACAGAATTCGGTTCTATGAAATTTCATGAGAAGAATGCGCTCAAGGGGGACCTTTATACCACGCCGGGACGTCCGTATGACACGGAGAAACAGCCGGAGGTCTCTGTCAGGGGAACCGTTCTGGATCTTCTGATCCCGATCATATCCCTGATCATTTGCTGCATGGTCGGCATGCTCTATACGGGGGGATTTTTCTCAGGAGAGGATTTTGTGACAGCCTTCTCCCAGAGTGACGCGTCCCTGGGACTTACGATGGGAAGCTTTTTCGGACTTTTGATCACCATCGGTCTCTATCAGGTACGCCGGGTCCTGAAATTCTCTGAGTGCATGGCCTGCATTCCGGAAGGTTTTAAGTCCATGGTCCCGGCGATTATGATCCTGTCCTTCGCATGGACACTGAAGGCGATGACGGACAGCCTCGGCGCAGATGTCTATGTGGCGACGGTGGTTGCGTCCAGCGCCCGTTCCTTCTTAAATTTCCTTCCGGCGATCATCTTCGTTGTGGGCTGCTTCCTGGCTTTCGCGACGGGAACATCCTGGGGAACCTTCGGGATCCTGATCCCGATCGTTGTTGCTGTGTTTGAAAACAGCAACCCGGATCTTATGATCATCTCCATCTCTGCCTGCATGGCAGGAGCTGTCTGCGGTGACCACTGTTCTCCAATCTCCGACACGACGATCATGGCATCCGCCGGAGCCCAGTGTGAACATGTAAACCATGTGACGACCCAGCTTCCGTATGCGGTCACGGCGGCGGTTGTGTCCTTCGTCTCCTACATTATCGCGGGCTTCGTACAGTCCGCATGGATTGCCCTGCCGATCGCCATTGCGCTTATGGTGGCCACAATGTTTGTGATCCGCGCGGTGAATGGAGTGATGAAGGAAGAAGCGTGAGTTCCATGTGGCCACTGAACGTGCCGGATGGCTCCGGTTTTGAAAGGACCTGCGGAATCTGCGGGTCCTTTTCCTGTTCTGTATGTTTCTGACGATATTTTCCGGTTGCTTTTTTGCCGGTTTCTGGTATAATAGTTTTTGTTCCCGGGGTATGGCGTAGCTTGGTAGCGCGCTCGGCTGGGGGCCGAGAGGTCGCAGGTTCAAATCCTGTTGCCCCGATTTTTGATGAGCAGGAGCTGGAATGAACCAGCCCCTGCTTTTGCTTTACCGGTACAGCCAAAAGTTGCAAACAGAAACGGGAATTGCTATAATGAGAACAGTATAATGCCCTGCGGTCCCAATCCGTCGGGGACGAGAAACGGAAAGGTCAGATCATATATGAAACCAATCATTCTTTTATACCATCTGCCGGAAGGCGAGAGACTTGCGAAGATCAAGAGGGCGCTGTTCCCGCTTGGAATGAAGCTGCGGGCTGTGAAAAAGGAAGAGTATCTGGAACCGGTGGGATATCTTGCCGGGGTGAAGGAACTCGTGCCCTGTGGGAAGGTCTATACAGGAGATGACTTTGAAAAAGAGATGATGGTGATGGCGGGACTCACCTCAAAGCAGGTGGACACGGTGATCCTTGCGCTGAGAAAGACGGGGGCCGGAAGGATTGACTACAAGGCAGTCCTTACGCCGACGAACCAGAGCTGGAACGCGCTGACATTATACGGGGAGCTTGCGAAGGAACACGCGAAAATGAACCGGTAGATCACCGGAATCCGGAAAGACTGACGATGAACCTGACTGTTTGACAGTCCATAAAATGGAATGGAGGGATCGGTCCATGAGAGATGAGAAGAAACAGCAAAAAGAAGCTCTGAAGGAAGAAATGCTGAGACTCGGGAACCTTCAGCGGGAATGCAAAGAGGAAAAGATTCCTGTCTATATTACCTTTGACGGTTACGACGGTGCCGGAAAGGGCGTGCAGATCGGCCGGCTCATGCAGGCACTGGATCCGAGAGGCTTTGACGTTTACACCGGAGATAAGGATACCGAGGAGGAAGCGCTCCGTCCGTTCCTCTGGCGGTTTGCGGTCCATGCCCCGGCGGATGGGCGGATCACGATCTATGACACAAGCTGGTACCGGAGGGTTCAGGCGGACCGGTTCGAGGGAAAGCTGAATGAAAAGAAAGCAGATGCCGCGTTTGAGGATATCTGCGCGTTTGAGAGATGCCTGGTGGACGGCGGAACCGTTCTCATCAAATTTTTTCTGGATATTTCAGAGAAGGAACAGGAAAAGCGGTTTAAAAAACTTCTGGAATCAAAGGATACCGCATGGCGCGTCACAGAGAAAGAACTTGCGAGAAATGCCCATTACGGAAAATATAAGAAGCTCAGCGATGAGATGATCAGGAGAACGGATATGCCTTATGCTCCCTGGTACGTGATCGACGCGAAGGAAAAGAGCGGGACGGCGCTAGTGGTCATAAAGACGGTGGCAGATGTTCTGGAAAAGGCGCTTGAGAAAAAACGGGCGGGAAAAGAGGCGGAGATCTTTGAGAAACCGGTTCCGCCTGACAGATATGAAAAAGGGATCCTTGCAAAAGCGGACCTGACAAAGCGCCTTGAGGAGGCGGAATACCGGAAAAAACTGGACAAGCTCCAGAAACGGCTGGAAGTGCTCCACGGAGAACTCTACCGTCTGCGGATCCCGGTGATCCTTGGCTTTGAGGGCTGGGATGCCGCCGGAAAGGGAGGAGCGATCAAACGTCTGACGAGCCATCTTGATCCCCGCGGATATAAGGTCTGCCCGACAGCATCCCCGAACGATGTGGAAAAATCCCATCACTATCTCTGGCGCTTCTGGAATCATGTTCCGAAGGCAGGACACATCGCGATCTTTGACCGCACCTGGTACGGAAGAGTCATGGTGGAGCGGATCGAGGGCTTCTGTTCCGAGGAGGACTGGCACCATGCATATCGGGAGATTAACGAGATGGAAGCACATTTTGTGCACTCCGGGGCTCTTGTCTTAAAATTCTGGCTCCAGATCGACAAGGACGAGCAGGAGCGGCGGTTCAATGACCGGATGAAGAACCCGGAAAAACGGTGGAAGATCACGGACGAGGACTGGAGAAACAGGGAAAAGTGGGATGCTTACGTGCTTGCTGTAAATGAAATGCTGGAAAAGACCTCTACAAAGGATGCCCCCTGGATCGTTGTGGAAGGAAATTCCAAGTGGTATGCGCGAATCAAGGTCCTTGAAACTGTGGCGGATGCCATGGAAAAAAAGATAAAAGAAGTGGAAAAGAACAGAAAAAGATGAGCAAAGTAGTGATTATAGGCGGCGGGGCAGCGGGAATGGCTGCTGCCATCGGCGCCGCGGAGTGCGGACATGATGTCTCCGTTTATGAGAAAAATGAGAAGCTTGGAAAAAAGATCTATATCACGGGAAAAGGACGCTGCAATCTGACGAACGGCTGCGATACGGAGGACCTGTTCAGAAATATGGTCTCCAACGGAAAGTTCCTCTACAGTGCCATCTATGGATTCACAAACTTTGATATCGTGGATCTTGTGGAGGCAAACGGCTGCCCGGTGAAGGAAGAACGGGGAGCAAGAATGTTCCCGGTATCGGACCATGCTTCCGATGTGACGGGGGCCTTGGAGCGGAAGATGAAAACTCTTGGCGTAAAGATCTTCTTAAATGAACCGGTCAGGGATATCGTGATCAGGGACGAAAGGGCGGCAGGGATCATTCTGGAAAAATCTGGAAAGAGTGTGGATGCCGATGCAGTGGTGATCGCCACAGGCGGACTTTCCTATCCGTCAACAGGTTCCACGGGGGACGGGTACCGTTTTGCGAAAGAGGCGGGTCACACGGTGACACCTTTGTCACCGGCGCTTGTTCCGTTCGTGTGTGCAGAAGATGATGTGAAAGAACTTCAGGGACTCTCCTTGAGAAACATCGAGGTGACTGTCTGGAACGGAAAGAAAGTGCTCTGGAAAGAGTTCGGCGAGATGCTGTTTACGCATTTTGGCGTCAGTGGACCTGTCGTTTTGAGTGCCAGCAGCTATGCGGCGAAGATCATCAAAAAAACACCGCTCAGAATGGATATCGACCTGAAACCGGCACTCTCAAAAGAGCAGCTGGATGCGAGAATCCTGCGGGATTTCGATGAGGCGAAAAATAAGCAGTTTAAGAACTCCTTAAATCACCTCTTCCCGGCAAAGCTGATCCCGGTGATGATAAAGAGGAGCGGCATCGATCCGGAAAAACAGGTCAACGAGGTGACTGCGGAGGAGAGAAAACGTCTGGTGGATCTCACAAAAGCGTTTTCCGTGACGCTCACAGGACTCCGCGGGTACAATGAGGCAATCGTGACGCAGGGCGGAGTGAATGTGAAGGAAGTGAATCCATCCACTATGGAATCGAAGAAGCTGCAGGGCCTCTATTTTGCGGGCGAGGTTCTGGATCTGGACGGTGTGACCGGCGGATTTAACCTGCAGATCGCCTGGTCGACCGGAATGCTGGCAGGCAGAAGCGTATAGAGCACCGGACCTGAGAAGCAGCTTTGAACCCGTATGGCTGTAAAGATATGGAACCATCACGAATAAATAAAAAATCTTGGAATAAACTAAGGGGAGAATAACATGTCTTTTAATGTAGCAATAGACGGACCGGCAGGAGCCGGAAAGAGCACCGTGGCAAAGTCTGTGGCAGCTCTGAAGAATTTTATCTATGTGGATACCGGAGCAATGTACCGGGCAATGGCGTTATATTTTCTGCGCCAGGGAATCGATAAGACCGACGAGAACGCCATCAACGCGGTACTTGACAAGGTGGAGATCACGATCCGTTACGAGAACGGTGCGCAGCAGGTGATCTTAAACGGCGAGAATGTATCCGGGCTGATCCGCACCGAAGAGGTCGGAAACATGGCTTCAGCCACATCCGTCTACAAGAAGGTCCGTGAGAAGCTCGTGGAACTCCAGAAAGATCTGGCAAAGAAGGCGGACGTGATCATGGATGGACGCGACATCGGAACCTGTGTCCTGCCGGATGCCGATGTGAAGGTATATCTGACCGCAAGCTCCGCAGTCCGGGCGAAACGCCGCTATCATGAGCTTAAGGAGAAAGGAACAGCCTGCGATCTCGATGAGATCGAGAAGGACATCATCGAACGGGATTACCGGGATATGCACCGGGAGAATTCCCCGTTGAAACAGGCGGATGACGCCGTACTCCTTGACAGCTCCGACATGACGTTAAAAGAGGTCGTGGACACGATCACAGCGATGATCGATAAGAAGCAGGGTGCGTAAGATGGAAGTAACAGTTGCAAAGACAGCAGGCTTCTGCTTTGGTGTGAAGCGTGCCGTGGAAAAAGTATATGATCAGATCGGCAGGACGGAAAAAAGGATCTACACCTACGGTCCAATTATCCATAATGAGCAGGTCGTGGGCGATCTCAGGGAAAAGGGTGTGGAGGTCATCGACTCTTTAGAAGAATTGAAGACGATCCGGAACGCTGTTGTTGTGATCCGCTCCCACGGTGTCGGAAAAAATGTCTACGAGATCTTAAAGGAAAACGATGTGGAAATCGTGGATGCCACATGTCCCTATGTGAAAAAGATCCACCGGATCGTCGAAAAACAGTCAGCAGAAGGAAGAAAAGTTCTGATCATAGGCAGTGAGGACCATCCGGAGGTGCAGGGCATCAAGGGATGGGGAGATGAGCGGACAGTGGTCATCGAGGACATGGATGATTTTCTTAAGCTGCAGCTTCCGGAAAATGAGAAGCTTTGTATTGTATCCCAGACGACATTTAATTACAAGAAATTTCAAGATATAGTTGAAAAAATTTCTAAAACGAGGTATGATATAACTGTTTTAAATACGATTTGCAATGCAACACAGGAAAGACAAGTGGAAGCGATGAGGATAGCCTCACAGGTGGACGTGATGCTGGTTATCGGCGGGAAACACAGCTCGAATACCCAGAAGCTATACGATATCTGCCGGAAGGAATGTAAAAACACCTATTACATCCAGACTCTGGGCGACTTTAATCCTGAATGTATTAGTTCTGTGCGCAGTGTAGGTATTACGGCCGGGGCGTCAACCCCAAACAATATTATCGAGGAGGTTCATACTAAATGTCAGAGTTAAGTTTTGAACAAATGTTAGAAGAATCATTAAAAACAATACGTACAGGAGAGGTTGTCACCGGTAAGGTCATTGACGTAAAAGAAGACGAAATCGTTTTAAATATTGGTTACAAGTCTGATGGCATCATTACCCGCAGTGAATACACAAACGAGTCCAACGTAGACTTAAGAAATCTTGTACATGTTGGTGACGAGATGGAAGCCAAAGTCGTAAAGGTGAACGACGGTGAGGGTCAGGTCGCTCTTTCCTACAAGAGACTGGCTGCAGACAGAGGAAATAAGAGACTTGAGGAGGCATTTGAGAACCACGAGGTTCTTACAGCAAAGGTTTCCCAGGTTCTTGACGGCGGTTTAAGTGTGATCGTGGACGAAGCTAGAATCTTCATCCCGGCAAGTCTTGTATCCGACGTATATGAGAAAGATTTATCCAAATATGCTGATAAAGAGATCGAATTCGTTATCACAGAGTTCAATCCGAGAAGAAGAAGAGTCATCGGCGACCGCAAGCAGCTTATCGTTGCTAAGAAGGCTGAGATGCAGAAAGCTCTCTTCGAGAAGATCCATGTAGGTGACAAGGTAGAAGGAACTGTTAAGAACGTAACTGATTTCGGTGCATTCATCGATCTCGGCGGCGCTGACGGTTTACTCCACATCTCCGAGATGTCCTGGGGCAGAATCGAGAACCCGAAGAAGGTCTTCAAGGTTGGCGATAAGGTAACAGCTCTCATCAAAGACATCAACGGTGAGAAGATTGCCCTTTCCATGAAGTTCCCGGAGACAAATCCGTGGGCTGACGCTGCTGAGAAGTACGCAGTAGGCAACGTAGTTACAGGTAAGGTAGCTCGTATGACTGACTTCGGCGCATTCGTTGAGCTTGAGCCGGGCGTAGACGCTCTGCTTCATGTATCCCAGATCTCCAGAGAGCACGTTGCTAAGCCGGCTGATGTACTTTCCATCGGTCAGGAGATCACTGCTAAGATCGTTGACTTCAACGAGGCAGACAGAAAGATCAGCTTAAGCATGAAGGCTCTCGAGGCTGACAACGCACAGGAGCAGACAGAGGAGTAATCCGAAGGTGATTCTTAAATAAGAATTTTCGAGGACATCGTTCTTTACGGGCGGTGTCCTTTTTTGCGCAACAGGACACATTCATTTTTATAAACAGTGAGTCAAATTTCATGCCTGCGGGGGTCTGCGGCATTGTCATGCGTCGGAGTTATTTTTCGATGCCGATCGAAACGGATTTCAGAGGCCGCGAAGCCTGCCGCAGAAATGCCGCAAATTATGCCCGCACTACAAAAATGCGTAAGGGATTTGTAATTGAAATCATAGTGTAATCTCAAGGTTTGTATGTTAAGATAACCGTACAAAAGCAAAAGACGGCGGAAGAACCTGAAAAGTTACTGTGAACAGTAACCTTGGAAAATCAGGACGGCCGCAAATCGGTATTTGAAGGAGAACGCTGTAAAACAATGCAGTCCGGCAAAGACCGATACAAGAGAACAGGAGGAATTTTATTATGACGAAAAATATGAAAAGAATGACAGCGCTGGCCTGTGCGGCCATGATGATTGCATCTATGGGGATCACCGGATGCGGCAAGGCGGATGGACAGACAAAGGAGGAGACAAAAACGACAGCCGTTGAGACTCCTGCAGGAACTGAGACATCTGCGACTACGGAAAACGAGGCGGGAAAACTTCCGGACGGTACCGGTCAGGAAAGTGGAGCGGCAGACACGGAGTCCGCGAGTGAGTCTGATCCGATGATGGGAACGATCGTTTCTGTGGAAGATGGACAGCTTACGATGCATCGCCAGGATAATGGATTTGATGAGGATGTTGTAATTACGATCGCAGAGGATACGAAGGTTCTGGATGCAGAGAATGGTTATCCGGTGGAACTCAGTGATCTGAAAGAAGGAAATACCATCAGCGCTTATGTAGACGAGGCAATGACGTTGAGCCTTCCGCCGATTACAAATGGTCTGCTGATCTTAGTACAGGCAGAGGGATATGATTTCCCGAGATACACGAAGGTAAAGGAATTGATGGCTGCAAATACAGAAGGTGAGCGGATCCTCACAGCCGAGAATGGGATCAATTACATGATTACCGCTGAAACAAGACTTCTTCCATATCTGACAAGAAATATTGTCTCCGAGGAAGACCTCACAGAAGGAACCGAGATCCTGATCTGGAATGATGAGAACGGAAATAAAGCAGAAAAGATCGTCGTGTTCCAGGGTGAGAACGGATACGCAAAATAAATAATGGGATCTTAAGAGAAACCGATCTGTATGAAAGTACTGGACAGCGGGTATACTCTCCTTATGGAAGGAGCGTGAGCCTGTGTCGAAGAAAAAAAGAGAACCGGTGGATCCGGAGCACTTAAAGCCGGAGGACCGGATGAAATTCGAGATTGCGAAGGAGCTGGGGCTGGCGGACAAGGTAATCGCCGGTGGCTGGCGATGCCTTACCGCAAAAGAGAGCGGCAGGATCGGCGGTCTTGTGACAAAAAAGAAGAGAGAAATGTCCGCGAAAACGCAGGATAAGGAGAATCCAGAGGAAAACTGCCATTGAAACAATGGCGGTTTTCTTTTATAATTAGGGAAGAGAGATGCGGCAATTCAACGATATGGAAAAATCAGATCTCGGAAGGGAATCAATTATGAATATATCGCTTATTTGTTTTACGAGAGACGGATTTGAGACGATGAAGCGGATCAATGACACCCTTTCCGGAGCTTCTGAAGCTTTCGCGAATGCGTCCTGTCCGGAACATCGTGATAGGAGCGCAAAGACCGAGGACAGATCCTGTGAGGGGGGTACTCTGTATCAGTCTCTGTGGATCGCCGGGCGGTACGCGCTCCAGCTTGCGGCGACGGATGCCGGAGTGCCTTATCAGGCAGTGCCGGAGGGCGGACTTTCGGAGTGGACGAAGGAGGCTTTTCTGCGGGACGATGCTCTTATTTTTGTGGGTGCCTGTGGGATCGCGGTGCGCTCCATTGCGCCATATGTGCGGGATAAATTTCAGGACCCTGCGGTGGTCTGTGTGGATGAGGCGGGACAGTTTGTGATCCCGCTTCTCTCCGGACATGTGGGCGGAGCGAACCGGCTGGCGGAAATGGTGGCTTCCGGGATCGGAGCAGTGCCGGTGGTGACGACGGCGACGGATGTGGAGAAGAAATTTGCGGTGGACGTGTTCGCAAAGGATCATGGATTTGTGATCACGGACCGGAAACTTGCGAAGGAGATTTCGGCTGATATCCTTGCGGGTGAGCCGGTGGGAGTGTTCTCAGATTTCGGATTTTCAGCGTGGAAGAAGATTCCGGAGGGACTTTTTGAGGATCGGATCTGTAAGCGGAATCTCTGGATTACGGTGTCCGGAAAAGAAAAGAAAGGGATTCCGGAGAACCGCGTCCTGCGCCTGATCCCACGGTGTGTGGCACTTGGAATCGGCTGTAAACGCGGGACACCTGTTGAGAAGATCCGGACTGCGGTGGAAAGTGCGATGGAGCGGAACGGGATCGATCTGCGAAGCGTCTTTGCGGCGGCGAGCATCGACATCAAGAAGCAGGAGCAGGGACTCATCGAATTCGCAAAGGAACTTCAGGTGCCGTTTCTGACATTTTCCAGTGAGGAGTTAAATGGACAGCCGGGGGATTTCCCGGAGTCAGAATTTGTGCGGAAGACCACGGGAACCGGAAATGTCTGTGAGCGGTCCGCAGTGGCTGCGTGCAGGCTGGGCGTGAGAGCTTCTGAGTGCAGGATCCTGATCCATAAGGAAGCGGAGGACGGCGTGACAGTGGCCGCAGCGTATTATATGATCGGAAAGTCCGGAGAAAATGCGGATCGGGAAGAAAAATCGAGAGGATAGAGTAGAAAGAATATGATGATCCTGATAAATGGGGGAAGCTCCAGCGGAAAGTCCGCATTTGCAGAGACCCTGATCGTAGAACAGGCAAAGAAAGAAGAGGTGATGGCGGAAGCCGCCGGAAAATCGATGCGCGGCGGCGCCCGGAAAACGGATCTGCGCCATCAGCCGTCCTTCTATCTTGCAACCATGATCGCCTGGGACGAGGAGTGCAGGGAGCGGATCCGAAAACACCGCAAAATGCGGGAAAAAAAGAATTTTATGACCATCGAGTGCCCTGTGGATCTTTCGAAGGCGGAGGTCCCCGCTGGGAGCCGGTGTCTGTTAGAGTGTGTTTCCAATCTTGCGGCGAACGAGATGTACCGCCGGGACATGGAAGATCCGGAGAATGGCGCGATGGAACGGATATTGGAAGGAATCAGGATGATCAGAAAAAATGCGGACTTTCTGGTGATCGTGACAAATGATGTGTCCGGGGATCAGGGGCCGTACTCGGAGGAGACGGAAGCGTACCGGAAGCTGTTGGGCGGAATCAACTGTACGTTGGCCGGGGAGGCGGATGAAGTGTACGAGGTGATCTGCGGTGAGCCGGTGATGGTGAAGAAAAAGAAGAGGGAAGATACGGAAGTGGAAGAGAGAAGAACGGATCGATCTGTGGATCGTCAGAGAGGGATCAGGCTTTTTGTAGGAGGCGCGTATCAGGGGAAATCAAACCTTGCGATGCGTGAGGCGGTGACGGAAGAAAACCGCTTCATTCTTGTGGCAGACGGCGAACAGTCACCGTTGGAAGACGCGTTTGATTCGGAGGCTGTTCTGAATCTTCATATCTATATTCGAAGGCTGATAGACGCAGTACTGGGTGAGTATGACGCGAAGAGAGAGGATGACAGAGTGTTCTGCGACAGTATCCGCAGTGAAATCAATGAGAGAACTGAAGCTGTGAGGGATCCGGCTGAAAGAACATCTGCCGGAGAAACAAAGATGGTCAGAGTGCAGACGAAAGAAACGGAAGATATCGAGATCCGGATCGAAGAGGTCATGTACCGGTATCTGGATATGATCCTTGAGAAGAATCCCAACGCAGTCATCACCTGCGACGAGATCGGCTGCGGAATCGTTCCCATCGATAAAACAGACCGCCTGTGGCGGGAGATGAGTGGGGACGCCTGCCAGTATCTGGCGGCGCGGGCGGTGAAGGTATGCCGCGTTGTCTGCGGGATCCCGATGGCTTTAAAGGGCGGTGAGACATGATGGAGTACGGACACGGCGGTGATATCTACCGGAACCGGAATGTGGAGCTGGATTTCTCGGTCAACGTAAATCCCTTGGGAATGCCGAATTTTGTCTGGGAGGCAGCCCAGAGGAGCATTGCCTTCTGTACAGGATATCCGGACAGCTCCTGCGAAAACCTGCGGGGACGGTTGTCAGAGCTTACCGGTGTCCCGGAAGATCAGATGATCTTCGGAAACGGGGCGGCGGAATTGATCTTCCGGCTGGTACAGGAGGTACGGCCGAAAAAGGCAGTGATCCCTGCGCCATCTTTCGCGGAGTATGAAACGGCGTTGAGATCCTGTGGGACAGAAATCGCTTTTTTCTATTTAAAAGAGGCGGAATCTTTTTTCTTAAATATATCGGAATTTCTGGATTTTTTGAGAGCAGAGCAGCCGGAGATCATATTTTTATGCACTCCGGCGAATCCCACAGGGGCCATGATCCGTCAGGCAGATCTTTCAAAAATCTTAGACTACTGCAAGAAACATGGGATCCTGCTGGTTCTGGACGAATGCTTTGTGGAATTCCTTGATGAGGAGCGAAGCTGCGGCTGTATCCGCGAATTTCTCGACTGGGAGACCGGAAGACCGGAACATGGCGGAAACTTATTTCTTCTCCGGGCATTCACAAAGACATATGCCATGGCGGGATTGCGGCTGGGATATGGATTCTGTACGAGCAGGCAACTCCTGGACCGGATGGAGACGAACTGGCAGCCCTGGAGTGTTTCAATCCCGGCTCAGGAAGCGGGATATGTGGCACTTTCGGAAGAACGGATCCCTTTTTTGAAAAAGATGCGGGAGACGGTGGCGAAAGAACGGCAGTATCTTTCTGACGGATTGACGAAAGCGGGATTCACGGTATTCCACTCGGACGCGAATTTCCTCCTGTTTAAGGATTTCAAGACCGGTCAGGAATCCTGGCTGTACGAATATTTTCTGGAACGGGGGATCCTGATCCGGTCATGCAGGAATTACAGACTGCTTGACAGACGATTCTACAGGATCTGCGTCCGCTCCCATGAAGAAAACCGGGAATTCCTGGAGATATTAAAGGATTACAGGTAGATCATCCGGAGGGAAAACGCAGCCGTTGGAAGAAAACGAAAGATACGTTGGAAAATGACAGAAGGATAAAGAAATTTTCTGTATGTTTATAAGTAAAAATAATATAAAATCGCAAAAAAATTATATGAATTGCCTGTTGCTAAAATTCGACAAAGCTGTTATACTCTACAGTAATAACTGGAACTGACGTTATGACGGTTTTTAGTTATATTTTTTTTAAACATAATAAAACAGAAGAAAGAGAGGGAACCATAAAATGGGTAAGATCATTGGTGATGGTATTACATTTGATGATGTGCTCCTTGTACCTGCATATTCTGAAGTAATCCCAAATCAGGTTGATGTTTCAACACACCTGACAAAGAAAGTCAAACTCAATATTCCATTTATGAGTGCCGGCATGGATACCGTTACTGAGCACCGCATGGCGATCGCTATGGCGCGACAGGGCGGAATCGGTATCATTCACAAAAACATGTCGATCGAGGCGCAGGCTGAAGAGGTAGATAAGGTAAAACGTTCTGAAAACGGAGTAATCACAGACCCATTTTATTTGTCCCCGGAACATACATTAAAAGATGCAGATGAGCTGATGGCAAAATTCCGCATTTCCGGTGTTCCGATCACTGAGGGTAAAAAGCTCGTCGGAATCATCACAAACCGTGATCTGAAATTTGAGGAAGATTATTCCAAGAAGATCAAAGAGTGCATGACTTCCGAGCATCTGGTTACAGCTAAAGAAGGCGTAACCATGGAAGAAGCAAAGCGCATTCTTGCAAAGGCAAGAGTCGAGAAGCTTCCGATCGTAGATGAAAACTTTAACTTAAAAGGACTCATTACGATCAAAGATATCGAGAAACAGATCAAGTATCCGAACTCCGCAAAGGATGACCACGGAAGACTTCTCTGCGGTGCTGCAATCGGAATCACAGCAAATGTTCTTGAGAGAACGGAAGCCCTTGTAAATGCAAAGGTCGATGTTGTTGTTCTCGACTCTGCGCACGGACACTCTGCGAACGTTATCAACTGCGTAAAGATGATCAAGGAGAAATTCCCGGATCTTCAGGTAATCGCCGGTAACGTTGCAACGGGTGAGGCTACAAGAGCCCTGATCGAGGCCGGCGTTGACGCTGTCAAGGTTGGTATCGGACCGGGATCGATCTGTACGACACGTGTCGTTGCAGGTATCGGTGTTCCGCAGATCACTGCGGTTATGGACTGCTATGCAGTTGCGAAGGAGTACGGTATTCCGATCATCGCCGACGGCGGTATCAAGTATTCCGGAGATGTTACAAAGGCTCTCGCAGCCGGCGGTAATGTCTGCATGATGGGATCCATGTTCGCGGGCTGCGATGAGAGCCCGGGAGACTTCGAACTTTATCAGGGAAGAAAATATAAAGTTTACCGTGGAATGGGATCCATTTCCGCTATGGAGAACGGCAGTAAGGACCGTTACTTCCAGTCGAACGCGAAGAAGCTTGTTCCGGAAGGCGTTGAAGGACGTGTCGCTTACAAGGGATTCGTTGAGGATACCGTATTCCAGATGCTGGGCGGTCTTCGTGCCGGTATGGGATATTGCGGTGCTCATGATATCAAAGAGCTTCAGGAGAACAGTCATTTTGTTAAGATCTCCGCAGCCGCACTCCGCGAGAGCCATCCGCATGATATCCACATCACAAAAGAGGCTCCGAACTATAGCGTAGACGAATAATTTTAATCCCGAGAGGGCAGCAAAGGGCTGTGCAGGCGGCGGAAACGCTGTTCCCTGCATAGCCTTTTTTCGGACTGTGTGTATTTAGAAATAAGGGACCAGATGGAAAATTTTATGAAGATGCTTTCGACCCAGGCGATCCTGCTCGTGTACATGGCGGTGGGATTTTACTGCAGAAAGCGTGGAATTATTGAAAAAAAGATGCAGGGAAAGCTCACGGATTTTGTTCTCAGGATCACGCTGCCCTGTATGATCTTTAACTCCTTCAGCATGCATATCACATTGGACATGTTAAAACAGGCAGCCCTGTGTCTCGGAGTGGCATTTTTTATCTGCTTCGCGGCATGGATAGGTGGAAAAGTTGTCTACAACATGTATCCGAAGGAGAAAAAATCCGTCTTACAGTATGCCACACTCGTCAATAACGCGGCGTTTTTGGGGCTGCCGATCGTGAAGGCGGTGCTCGGCGAGGCGGGAATGTTCCTGGCGTCGATCTTTATTATCCCGAACCGTATCTTTATGTGGACGGCGGGAGTATCGATTTTCACGGCGGAGGCGGATAAAAAGGCGGCGTTTAAGAAGGTCATGCTGAATCCGTGCGTGATCGTGATCTTTATCGGACTTTTCAGAAGCTTCACAGACTTTACTCTGTCGGAATTTCTGGCAAAGTCTATCACAGGACTTGGAAACTGTACAACTCCGCTGTCCATGGTCCTGATCGGGACGATGATGACGGAACTGACGCCGGCGTCCTTTAAGGACTGGAGTACTGTGTACCTGGCGTTTATGCGCCTTGTGGCACTGCCATTTCTGGCGCTCTTTATCATGCGCCTGTTAAATGCAGATCCGATCATGACAGGGTGCGCGGTGATTCTTACAGCGATGCCTGCGGGAAGCACGACGGCGCTTCTGGCGGAGAAATATGGATCGGATCCGGTGTATGCGTCGAAATGTCTGCTTACCAATACACTGTTCTCTCTGATCACAATTCCGATCATGACATTATTTATATGAGGGTGCTATGTGCCGGTGGCACATGTCCAACACTGACCGAAGCGGAGCGTAGATGCGGGAGCACGTAGTGCGGAGCAATCCGGTATCAGGGAGGTCAAAAGACTTTTTGCCCTCAACATCATTTATATAGGTTTACCTGGGGTTCCAGGAGAAAGGGAAAACGGCTGAATTTTAAGGAAAAGCCGGAATAAAAGAAGTTTTATGAGTATTTTAAATGTAGAACACCTGAGCCATGGTTTCGGAGACCGGGCTATCTTTACGGACGTTTCTTTCCGCCTGTTAAAGGGGGAACATATCGGTCTCATCGGAGCAAACGGTGAGGGAAAGTCCACATTTATGAATATCATCACCGGGAAGATGATGCCGGATGAGGGAAAGGTTGAGTGGTCAAAAAATGTCCGTGTGGGCTACTTAGACCAGCATACCGTGCTTGAGAAGGGTATGACGATCCGCGACGTGCTTAAGAGTGCCTTTTCCTTCCTCTTTGAGATGGAGGAGAAGATGAACGACATCTGCGCGAAGATGGGAGATGCGTCCGAGGATGAGATGAACGCCATGATGGAGGAGCTGGGAACGATCCAGGATCTTCTGATGGCACATGATTTCTACATTATCGACTCCAAGGTGGAGGAGATCGGACGCGCCTTCGGCCTCGACGAGATCGGTCTTGACAAGGACGTTGACGAGCTCTCCGGCGGACAGAGAACGAAGGTCCTCCTCGGAAAACTTCTTCTTGAGAAGCCGGATATCCTGCTCCTCGACGAGCCGACAAACTATCTGGATGTACAGCATATCGAGTGGCTGAAGCGGTATCTTCAGGATTACGAGAACGCTTTTATCCTGATCTCCCACGATATCCCTTTTTTAAACAGCGTGGTAAACCTGATCTACCATATGGAGAACCAGAAGCTTGACCGCTATGTGGGTGACTATGACCGGTTCATGGAAGTCTACGAGATGAAAAAGAGCCAGTTGGAGGCAGCTTACAACCGCCAGCAGGCGGAGATTGCGAAGCTTCAGGATTTCGTTGCGAGAAACAAGGCCCGTGTTGCGACGAGAAACATGGCGATGTCGAGACAGAAGAAGCTGGACAAGATGGAGGTCATCGAGCTTGCAAAGGAAAAACCGAAGCCGGAGTTCCATTTTCTGAATGCAAGGGCAACCGGAAAACTGATCTTTGAGACGAAGGATCTTGTGATCGGTTATGATGAACCACTTTCAAAACCGCTTAATTTCCTCATGGAGCGCGGAGAGAAGATCGCGGTCATTGGCGCCAACGGTATCGGAAAGACCACCTTCTTAAAGAGCATTCAGGGCCTGATCCCGGCAATCTCCGGAAGTGTTGAGGTCGGTGATTACCAGTTTCCTGGCTACTTTGAGCAGGAGATGGCACCGGGAAATACGACGACCTGTATCGAGGAGATCTGGAAGGAGTTTCCGTCCTACACCCAGTACGAAGTCCGCTCTGCCCTTGCAAAGTGCGGCCTGACTACAAAGAATATCGAGAGCCAGGTCCGCGTCCTCTCCGGTGGTGAGCAGGCGAAGGTCCGCCTCTGCAAGCTTATGAACCGGGAGACCAACGTTCTGCTTCTCGACGAGCCGACGAACCATCTGGATGTGGATGCAAAGGACGAGCTTAAGAGAGCGCTTTCGGAGTACAAAGGAGCGGTCCTCCTCATCTGCCACGAGCCGGAGTTCTATGACGGACTGGTGTCAAAGGTTTGGGATCTCAGTAAGTGGTCGTTAAAGATTTGATATATTTACAATTGAAGAAATCCGTGTCCTGCATAACGAAATCTGCAGGACACGGATTTTTTGTGCAATAAGAAATTCCGAGGAATTCCCTATTGCACAAAAGGCACATTCTTTTTTAAGACGATTCATCGCTGGCTTTTCTCTGTATGCGGCAGCCGTCCCCGCAGAAACCGCTTTTTGATCTCCGGCCACGAAAACGGGATCAGCGGATAGATATAGCTCTTTCCGGCGATGGTGCGGTTGAATACGATGGAGCAGACGGCGATGGCGGTGCCGAGGATGAAGCCCCAGACGTTTAAGAGGGAGGTCAGGATCAGCAGGATCACACGCATGAATTTTAGCGCGTAACCCATCTCGAAGCTTGCCTGGGAGTAGTTGGCGATGGTGACGAAGGCCATATATAACATCGTCTCCGGGTTGAACCAGCCGGATTTTACGGAGTACTCACCGAGAACAATACCGGCGATAACACTTAACGGTGTGGTCAGCATGCTGGGCGTATTGACAGCGGCGAGGCGCAGGCCGTCGATGGCAAATTCCAGGATCAGGAGTTGGAAGATCAGCGGCACATACATGTCATCCGCCAGCTTGATAAACTCCAGCCAGCCTGGGATCCAGTTCTGGTTCTGCATAAAGAGAAGCCACACCGGGGTCAGAAACAGGGTGAGGAAGGAGACTGTCATCCTGGAGAGACGCAGGTAGGTTCCGGTCACCGGCGGGAAGTAGTAGTCATCTGCCTCCTCGATAATATCGAAGACTGAGGACGGCAGGATCATGCAGGCGGGGGAATTGTCAACAAGGATGACGATGTTTCCCTCCAGAATAGACGCCGCAGCCGTGTCCGGACGTTCAGAAAAACGGAATTTTGGGAACGGGTTGAACCATTTGTGGGGAAAGATACATTCTGCCAGACTTTCCTGATTCATAGTCAGAGCATCTACATGCAGATTTTCGATGCGGTCCTTGATCTTATTTAGCAGGTCCTCGTCCACACGACGTTTCATGTAGCAGATCGCAATGTCTGTGTGGGAGCTTTCTCCGGTCTGCATGATCTCCACCGTGAGATTCACGTCCCGGATCCGGCGGCGGATCAGGGCGGTATTGAAGATCATGGTTTCCACGAAGCCATCCCGGGATCCTCGGAGCACCTTGTCTTTTTCGGGCTCCGAGACCCCGCGGGCCGGGTAAGTACGGCAGTCGATGAGGATTGCCCGGTCATACCCGTCGATTAAAAGACAGGAGAGGCCGGAGAGGAGTTGTGTAAAGATATTTTTATCATCGGTCTCCACGGTGGTCTCGCCGTAATGGACGTACTGCTTTGCGAAATCATGGGCAGATGATGGGAACGAGTCCGGTTTTACGGAGGCGAAATCCTGCATCAGGCGCAGAAGGATCTCGTCCTTTGTGAAGCCGTCAATGAAGTACAGGCAGGCTTTTTTGTCCGCAATAGTGAGAGTGTGGTAGACGATATCGAAGTTTTTTTGGACATCCAGGATCTCGTGAAAGCGGGAGATGTTCTGATCGAAATTGGATGAAATGTTCATGGATATCATGTCCTTTCAAGAGTTATGATGATGTAGAGTGTTGCAAGCAACCGCGTTCGGTGCGAGAATGTGCCAAGGTACATTTCTTTTAAAAAGCAGACCCGGTGATCAATAATCGAAAGGGGCAGTCATGAGTCACGTGAAGGGGGAGTGATTCCTTCAGACGATATTTTGCAGATATTATTTCAAAAAAACATGAAATTATACGGGACATACCTGCGGCCTGCAAACCGCCGAAAATGCGTACTGTATACAAAGTCCCAATTCCACTGGGCAGAACCACCATAGAATAGATTGTTTTTTTGTAAAAACAACGAATCTGCTTTTCCCCAGCGGACATTTGTGCGAAAGATAGTAAATATATACAATAAAATTGTGCAAATTTAACTATATTTACCATAGCATTTCCGGTAATATTTTGTTATACTGCATAAGCATTGAAATTGAAGGGGTATCAATTTCGAGGAACTGTATAATGCAAGGAAATTGTACGTGAATGAAAGGCTGTGCTCAGTGGGGGAGCACAGCCTTTCGCCGTTTAAGCGCTGCCCGTATGCAGTTCAGCGAATGTGAGTGCTTATGCAGGCAAGAGTGCAGCGCACACATATTTGCCAGACTGACGCATGGTCGGACTATTCATGAAATATTTCTTAAACAGATGAAAATCCATAGCCCTTTTCAGAAAAAAAGTGTATAATAAAAAGTAATCATTCAGCCATACGGAAATTTTCAAAACAATAGAAAGCCCGTTTATGACTGAATTGTTGTATAACGGTAGATATTCCAAAACTGACTGAAATTCTGCGCTGCAGCGCGGCTATCAAAGTCGGAATGTAATAAGGAGAGCAAAATGAAAGACGGATTTATCCGGGTGGCGGCGGCCACCCCAGATTTAAAGGTTGCAGATCCTGTGTTTAACCGGGAACAGACCTGGAAGATGATGCAGGAGGCAGCATCCCGGGATGTAAAGATCCTGGTGTTCCCGGAGCTCGGTCTCACCGGATACACCTGCAGTGACCTGTTTCTGCAGGACACCCTGATCGATCAGGCGAAGGAAGAACTCTTATGGCTCTTAGACGCATCAAAGGATATGGATATGCTGACCTTCATCGGACTTCCGTGGATGAAGGACGGAAAACTCTACAACGTAGCGGCTGCCATCAAGGATGGCGAGCTTTTAGGCCTTGTTCCGAAGAGACATCTTCCGAACTATTCTGAATTCTATGAGCTACGCCATTTCAACCCGGGTCCGGTAAAACCGGATGTGGTAGAGTGGGGAGAGAGCCTGATCCCGTTTGGAAGCAAGATCCTGTTCCGCTGCACGAATATCCCGGAACTCATAGTCGCCGCAGAACTCTGCGAGGACGTATGGACGATGGATCCACCGAGCGTCTCCCACGCGAAAGCCGGAGCTACCGTGATCGCAAACTGCTCCGCCAGCGATGAGACCACAGGAAAAGCGGGATACCGTGAGACATTGATCGCCGGACAGTCTGCCCGCCTCGTATGTGCGTACATCTATGCCAATGCCGGAGAGGGCGAGTCCACCCAGGACCTCGTCTTCGGCGGACATGATATCATTGCCGAGAACGGAAATATCCTTGCGGAATCCGAGCGTTTCAAAAACGGCATGATCACGGCGGACATCGATCTTTACAGACTTAAAAACGAGAGAAGAAGAATGACCACATGTCAGCCGGGTGCGGAGACTGAGGACTATGATTACATGGACTTCACCTTAAACAAAACGGAGCTCACATTAAAACGCTATGTCGATCCGGCACCTTTCGTTCCGTCAAACGAGAAAGAGAGAACCGCCCGCTGTGAGGAGATCTTAACGATCCAGGCCATGGGCTTAAAGAAACGTCTCGCCCACACCGGTGCCAAGAGCGCAGTTGTAGGAATCTCCGGCGGACTCGACTCCACCTTGGCACTTCTTGTCACAGCGAGAGCCTTCGATATGCTGGGCATTCCGAGAGAAAATATTCTCTCCGTCACGATGCCGTGCTTCGGAACTACGGACAGAACCTACAACAACGCAGTCACACTCACAAAGAAGCTGGGCGCGACGTTAAAAGAAGTAAATATCAGAAAAGCAGTTTCCACCCACTTCGAGGATATCGGACATGATCCGGCGATCCATGATGTGACTTACGAGAACTCCCAGGCAAGATACCGCACCCTGATCCTCATGGACCTTGCGAACAAGACGAACGGCATGGTCATCGGAACAGGAGATATGTCTGAGCTGGCTCTTGGCTGGGCGACCTACAACGGCGACCACATGTCCATGTACGGCGTGAACGCGTCTGTTCCGAAGACGCTTGTTCGTCATCTTGTCCGCTACTACGCGGATACCTGCGGCGACAAGGCCCTGGCAGATGTACTCAACGATGTTCTCGATACCCCGGTGAGCCCGGAGCTTCTGCCGCCGGAGGACGGAAAGATCTCCCAGAAGACGGAGGACCTGGTCGGACCTTACGAGCTTCACGATTTCTTCCTCTATTATATTCTCCGTTACGGTTATCATCCGGCGAAGATCTACCGCCTGGCGAAGATCGCTTTCGCGGGAGTTTACGAGGACAAGGTGATCTACAAGTGGTTAAATACCTTCTACCGCCGGTTCTTCGCACAGCAGTTCAAGCGTTCCTGCCTGCCGGACGGCCCGAAGGTCGGATCTGTTGCGGTTTCTCCGAGAGGTGATCTCAGAATGCCGAGCGACGCAGCGAGACGGATCTGGATGGATGAAGTGGAGAAACTTGACCCGGAGGAAGGGAGATGATCACAAGCACAAAAAATGACCAGGTAAAAGCAGTCATTGAATTAAAGAAAAAAGCGAGAGCGAGAAATGAGCAGGGACTTTTCGTCGTCGAGGGAGTGCGGATGGCCGCTGAGCTCCCGAAGGATCAGGTTAAAAGTATCTATGTTTCTGAAACTTTCGCGAAAAATCCGGAGAATGCCGCAATTCTTGCGGAGTACCCGGGATACGAACTTGTCAGCGACTCTGTGTTTGCGGTGATGTCCGACACGCAGACGCCCCAGGGTGTGCTGGCACTTGTCAGACAGTTTTCCTACGGAATGGACGAGCTCTTAAAGAGTGACCGTCCAGCTCATCTGATGGTGCTGGAAAATCTTCAGGATCCAGGAAACCTGGGAACGATCCTGAGAGCCGGAGAGGGCGCGGGGATCACGGGACTCATTATGAGCCGTGATACTGTGGATATCTACAACCCGAAGGTGATCCGTTCCACCATGGGATCCGTGTTCCGTGTCCCGTTCTTCTACACGGACGATCTGGAGCAGACCGTTCTGGATCTGAAAGCGCGGGGGATCCGGGTATTTGCGGCCCATCTCGCAGGAAAGAATAATTACGAGCAGGAAGATTATACTGGTAATACGGCGTTCCTGATCGGAAATGAGGGAAACGGGTTGACAGAAAAGCTTTCCAACATGGCAGACACCTGGGTGAAGATCCCCATGGAGGGAAAGGTGGAGTCCTTAAATGCCGCCATCGCAGCATCGATCCTGATGTTTGAGACGGCAAGACAGCGGCGCGCGTAAAGGAGTGATTTTATGGATATGATCGGATGGCTTGTGGCCTTTGTAATTCTGATCGGAATCGAGGCGGCGACCATGGCGCTCACGACGATCTGGTTTGCGGGTGGGGCCGTATTCGCGTTCTTTGCTGCGGTACTTGGGTTTTCCATACAGACGCAGCTTGTGGTGTTCCTGATCGTATCGTTTATCCTGCTTCTCTTTACAAGACCGCTCGCCATGCGGTTCGTCAACCGGGAAACCGTGAAGACGAACGTTGACGGGTTGATCGGAAGGAGGGCAAAAGTGATCACAAAGATCGACAACAATGAACCGTCCGGTGCCACCGTTGTCGACGGTCAGGAGTGGACGGCAAGATCCATGGATGACGCGGTGACGATCCCGGTGGGGACCCATGTGGTCATAAAGGAAGTCCGGGGCGTGAAGCTCATTGTGGAGCCGGTTTCTGAGAAGGATGTGTAAAATCTAAAATGAAGAAGATTCATTTTGGAAGTTTACAGACCTGAAAAATACATGTCTGTTGTTCAAAAGAAAAGTTTCAGGCTTGCTCATAGGAATATGAACGGGTCGAAGAAAAAAGGGAAAAAATAATTCCCCATAAAACATAAAGGAGGACATAAATATGCCAACAATTTTAGTATTAGTACTGATCTTTATCATTCTGCTGATCCTCGTTTCCTGCATCCGCATCGTGCCCCAGGCACAGGCGATGGTAGTGGAGAGACTCGGCGCGTACCTTGAGACATGGAATGTGGGAATCCACTTCAAAGTTCCGTTTATTGACCGCGTTGCAAAGCGGGTCCTCTTAAAAGAGCAGGTCGTTGACTTCGCTCCGCAGCCGGTGATCACAAAGGATAACGTCACCATGAAGATCGATACGGTCGTGTTCTTCCAGATCACAGACCCGAAGCTCTACGCATACGGTGTTGAGAACCCGATCATGGCCATCGAGAATCTGACAGCCACCACGCTTCGAAACATCATCGGTGACCTGGAGCTCGACCAGACCTTAACTTCCCGTGAGACCATCAACACAAAGATGCGTTCCGCCCTGGATGTTGCCACGGACCCGTGGGGCATCAAGGTAAACCGTGTGGAGTTAAAGAATATCATTCCGCCGGCAGCGATCCAGGATGCCATGGAGAAACAGATGAAGGCAGAGCGTGAGCGCCGTGAGGCGATCCTTCGTGCGGAAGGTGAGAAGAAGTCCACGATCCTCGTGGCAGAGGGTAAGAAACAGTCCGCGATCCTCGACGCGGAGGCAGATAAGCAGGCAGCGATCCTTCACGCGGAGGCGGAGAAGGAGAAACGGATCCGCGAGGCAGAAGGCCAGGCGGAGGCGATCATCAAGATCCAGCAGGCGAACGCCGATGGTATCCGCATGATCAAGGAAGCCGGAGCAGACCAGACAGTTTTGCAGTTAAAGAGTCTTGAGGCGTTCGCGAAGGCGGCAGACGGCAAGGCAACAAAGATCATCATCCCGTCTGAGATCCAATCCCTCGCAGGTCTTGTGACAAGTGTAACGGAGATCGCAAAAAAGAGTGAAACTGAGAATTGATCTTGAAAAGGAATATGGAATCGTTTTAGAGGGCGGCGGTGCCAGGGGCGCATACCAGATCGGTGTCTGGAAAGCGCTCCGGGAAGCCGGCATGAAGATAAAGGGTGTCGCGGGAACGTCCGTTGGGGCGTTAAACGGCGCCCTGATCTGCATGGATGATCTCGGGAAGGCGGAGGAGATCTGGGGAAACATGACCTACTCCACCGTGTTCAATGTGGACGATTCCATGATCGGAAAATTAAAGAAATTTGGCGTGCGATCCATGAAAGTGACCGACGCGGCGGCAGAATTCAGACGGCTGTTTTCAGACAGGGGGCTCGATATCGCCCCACTCAAAAAACTTCTGGAAGAGACGGTGGATGAGGAGCGGATCAGGCGCTCACCACGGGATTTCTGCGCCGCGTCCTTTTCAGTCACGGACCGGAAAGAGGAGGACTTCGATGTAAAGGCAGCACCTCTGGGGACCATAAAGGATATAATGATGGCCAGCGCCTATTTCCCAGGATTTAAGCAGGAAAAGCTGGGTGGAAAGACGTATCTTGACGGCGGCAGCGTCAACAATGTGCCGGTGGATCTCCTGACGGACCGGGGATATAAGGATATCATCGTGATCCGCCTCTATGGGATCGGCGTGGACCGGCGAAGGTTCATGGATATCCCGGAGGACGTGACGGTCCACGAGATCGCGCCAAGAAGAAATCTCGGCGGGATCCTGGAATTTGACAGTGCGAGAACGAGGAAAAACATGAAGCTCGGCTATTTTGACGGGCTGAGATTCCTCTACGGACTCTGCGGAAGGAAATATTATCTTGACATGCCATATTCCGAGGCGTATTATTTTGGCAGGATCATGTCGGAACTTGACATGTTTAAGGAGTGGCTGAGACCTTATGTAAAGGAACATGAGTTTGCAAAGCTCACAGGCTATCGTGTATACACGGAGAAGATATTTCCGTTTCTTGCCAGGAAGCTTCGGCTGCAGCCGGAATGGGATTACAGGGATCTCTACGGGGCAGTCCTGGAAGTGTTCGCGAAAAAGATGCAGATGGAAGTCTACGAGGTTTACACGCCGGACGATATCGTGGGGAAGATCCATGAACTTTTTTCAGACAGGCTGACGATAGGATAGGGAAGCGTGGCAGCACATCGGAAGTCTTTCAAAAGTACCAGGCAGCACGGCTGATCCTGGGAAAACGACAGATCCGGCAGAAAATATGAGGAGAACGCTGAAATATGGCGGAAAACAATAAGAGAAGAAAAGTCAGGAGCGAGTCCATGGCTCTTGATGCCATGCACATCATCATCGGCATCGCTGTGGTGGTGATGGCAGTTATCTCGTTCCTTGACACGGAGAGGTATATGTTCCTCTTTCCGGCGATATTTTTCCTGGCGGCAGTTTTAAATCTGGTCACAGGAAAATACTGGCTGTCCCGGGCAAAACGGGAGAGGCGGAGAAGAACGGCGGCGGTGTTCCAGATGGTGTTCGGAACGACTCTGCTGATCTTTACATTTTTAAGCGCAATGAGTATCTGGTGGAGGTAATGAGATGAAGGGAGAGATCCTGAAATTATTGAAGGAGACAGATGGCTATATTTCCGGTCAGGAGCTTTGCGAGAAGTTCGGTGTCTCGAGAACGGCGGTCTGGAAGGTCATCAACCAGTTAAAGGAGGAGGGCTACGAGATCGAGGCCGTCCGGAATAAAGGATATATTTTAAAGGGATCGGCGGATGTGCTCTCAAAGGAAGAGCTGGAAAGCACGATCCACACGAAATGGGCAGGAACGCAGGTGGCGTTCTTCGAGGAGACCGACTCCACGAACAATGAGATCCGCCGTCTCGCGGAACAGGGCGCGCCCCACGGAACCCTGGCTGTCGCGGAACGCCAGCTCGGCGGAAAGGGCAGAAGAGGTCGTGTCTGGACATCTCCGGCGGGCGTTGGGATCTGGATGAGCATGCTCTTAAGACCACAGATCGATCCCATGGCGGCCTCCATGCTGACGCTCGTCATGGCGCTGTCCACGAGAAGGGGAATCGAGAAGGCGACAGGATTGAAATCTGAGATCAAATGGCCGAACGACCTTGTTTTAAATAAGAAGAAAATCTGCGGAATCTTAACGGAGATGAGCACGGAGCTCATGGAAATCCAGTACGTGATCCCGGGAACCGGCATCAACGTAAACCAGATGGAATTTCCAGATGATATCAAGGCAACAGCGACTTCCCTGCGGATCGAGAGCGGAAAGATCCAGAAGAGAAGTGAGATCATCGCGGCGATCATGGAGGCATTTGAGGGATATTATGACACCTTCATCGAGACACAGGACATGTCGGGACTTATTGAAGAGTACAATGCAAACCTTGTAAATCTCGGCAACGAGGTGTGCGTTCTGGATCCGGCGGGCGAGTACCGCGGTGTCTCTGAGGGAATCAACAAGGAAGGCGCACTTTTAGTCCGTCTCTCCGATGGCACATTAAAGGAGATTATCTCCGGGGAAGTTTCCGTCCGCGGAGTCTATGGATATGTATAAGGAAGAAATGAATGTTTCGGGGGCGGATCTTTATTCCGGTCTCCAGAAAATCTTTCCGGATGAGAAAGACCTCACCCTGACGGAGCGTCTGGAAGCCGCAAGAGGACCACTCCTTTCCTGGTATCGGGGGAATAAAAGAGATCTCCCCTGGCGGGAGAACCAGGATGCCTACCGGATCTGGATCTCGGAGATCATGCTGCAGCAGACGAGAGTGGAGGCAGTAAAGCCCTACTTTGCCCGGTTTATGGAGTGTTTTCCGACGGTGCAGGCATTGGCTGAGTGTGAGGAAGAAGAGCTTTTCAAGTATTGGGAAGGTCTCGGATATTACAGCAGGGCCAGAAATCTGAAGAAAGCGGCCAAGATCATCGTTTCCCAGTACGGCGGAGAACTTCCGGCAGATCGCAGAGCGCTTCTTGCGCTTCCGGGAATCGGAAGCTACACGGCGGGTGCCATTGGATCCATCGCTTTCGGACTCCCTGTCCCAGCGGTGGACGGAAATGTCATGCGGGTCCTTTCGAGAGTTGCCGGAAGCTACGAAGATATCTTAAAACAAGCGGTAAAGAAGAAGACAGAAGCTGCGGTCGAAGAGGTCTTAAAGACACTCAAAAAGGATGAGCCAGGAGATTTCAACCAGGCGCTCATCGAGACCGGAGCCATCGTCTGCGTCCCCAATGGTGCCCCTCTCTGCGATCTTCCATGTCCATTCTATACGGTATGCGAGGCGAGAAAAAGAAACCTGATCTCTGCGATCCCGGTGAAGGCACCGAAAAAGAAAAGGAAAATTGAGGAAAAGACCGTATTATTAGTGAAATACGGGGATAAAATAGCCATTAGAAAGCGGGATGACACCGGACTGCTGGCATCCCTGTATGAATTTCCGAATCTGGAAGGAAAACTTTCAGAGAAAGAGGTACTGGAACGCCTCGGTGGCGGGGCATCGGTGGAGGAAAAACTGCCGGAGGCAAAGCACATTTTTAGCCATGTGGAGTGGCATATGAGCGGGTACCTGGTAAAGGCAGGGGAGGAGATCCCGGGAATGCTGTTTGCGGACAGAGGGGAATTGAAGGAGAAGTACCCGATCCCGAACGCGTTTGCGGCGTATAGAAAGCTGCTGGAAAGCCAGTCATGATATAATGGCTGTAAATTCTCTTGAACCCACAGATATTGTTTGTCAGGGCGGACAGAATGCAGAAGATGCATCATTATTGTACACGGGTAGGAATTTTCTGAACTGAAAATTCCGTACAGTAGTACCGATGCATCTGTCAGTGTCCCATATTAGAAATAGAAAGTATTGACATTTGTTAGTATTATGGCGCATAAGGGCGTCTTTTATGGAGCGTGTTCATGATGAAAATGAAAAAAATGTTATTTGTTTTTAATCCCCGTTCCGGGAAGGAAGCCATCAAGAACCAGTTGTCCGATATTCTCGGGATTTTCTGTGGAGCAGGCTATCTGCCCTCTGTCTATGTGACCCAGGAACCGGGGGATGCGGCGAAGATTGCCGAGGAATACGGTAAGGATGTGGAACTTTTCGTCTGCAGCGGCGGGGATGGAACGCTGAACAGCGTGATCTCCGGCATCATGAGGCTGGAAAAACGCCCGGAGATCGGATATCTCCCGGCAGGTTCCACGAATGATTTCGCGAGAAGCTTAAAGATTCCGGCGAATCTCACGAAGGCGGCGCAGGATGTGGTGAGCGGAAAGTCCTACGGCGTCGACATCGGAAAATTTGGGGATGAGCGGTATTTTGTTTATATCGCCGCATTTGGCGCTTTCACGGAAGTGTCGTACAGCACGCCCCAGGACATCAAGAACGTTCTTGGGCATCAGGCATATATCCTGGAGTCCATCAAGGCACTGGGAAATCTCAAATCCTACAGGATGCATTTGACATGGGATGACGGTGAGACGGATGGAGAGTTCATTTTCGGAATGGTGACGAACACCACAAGTGTCGGAGGCTTCAGAGGACTTGCGCCGAAGGATGTTTCCTTCCATGACGGCCTGTTTGAGGGCGTGTTTATCCGGACACCGAAGACTCCGGCGGATCTTCCGAATATTATAAGTGGTCTGCTTCTGTTCCCGGAACAGGAAAATAAGGACGTGATCCGCGTGAAATCTTCAAAGTTTACGGTCACCGCCAAGGAAGAGATCCCGTGGGTCCTCGACGGTGAGTTTGGCGGATCGGTTACTGAGGCAAAGATCGAGAATGTGAAGGAAGCAGTGACCTTAAGCTGCAGCCCGGAGCCGGAGAAGCAGGAGGAGAAGACGGCGGGATGACAGGGGCGGCAAGTGCGCAGACCTGCTGAATAATTACAAAAAGTGCTAATAAAATGTTAAAATTCAACAAAAAAGGCGTAGAAAAGCATTGAAAATTGTCGCTGGATAGTATATAATGAACTATCGTGGAGCAGTTTGAGCAGCCCCAACCTGAAAGGACGTTATTCAGTGGAAAAAGAAGTATTTTTAGACAAACTTAAGAAACTTGTCGCACTGGGCAAGTCAAAACAGAACGCGCTTGACGCGACAGAGATCAACGACTTTTTTGCCGGAGATAATCTCGGACCGGAGCAGATGGACGAAATTTATAATTACTTAGAGCACAGCAATATCGATGTTGTGCCGGTAATCGATGACGCAATGCTTGCGGATGATTCCATGCTTCTGGACGATCTGGATGATGACTACCGAGAGGACAAGGACGGAGAGGACATTGACTTAGACGCCATTGACCTTCTGGAGGGTATCGGAACAGAGGATCCGGTCCGCATGTACTTAAAGGAGATCGGTACCGTGCCGCTTCTTTCCGCGGATGAGGAGCTTCGTCTCGCGAAGAGAAAAGCAGAGGGAGACGAGTCTGCAAAAGAGCGCCTGATCGAGGCAAACCTTCGTCTTGTTGTAAGTATCGCAAAGCGTTACACTGGACGTGGAATGAGCTTCCTGGATCTTGTTCAGGAGGGAAACCTTGGTCTGATCAAGGGCGTTGAGAAGTTCGATTATACAAAAGGATATAAGTTAAGTACATATGCGACTTGGTGGATCCGTCAGTCTGTGACGAGAGCCCTTGCGGATCAGGCGAGAACGATCCGTGTTCCGGTGCATATGGTAGAGACGATCAACAAAATGTCAAAGATGCAGAGAAAGCTGACTCTGGAACTCGGCTATGAGCCGTCCGTGACAGAACTCGCGGAAGCGCTTGAGATGTCCGAGGACAAGGTTATGGAGATCATGCAGATCGCGCGAGAGCCTGCATCCTTAGAAACTCCGATCGGTGAGGAGGACGATTCCAATCTCGGCGACTTTGTTGCGGACAGCAACGCGGTGACTCCGGAAGGAAACGTGGAATCCGTAATGTTACGTGAGCACATCGACGCATTACTTGGTGATCTCAAAGAGAGAGAACGTCAGGTCATCGTTCTTCGATTCGGTCTTGAAGACGGACATCCGAGAACTCTGGAAGAAGTTGGAAAAGAGTTCAACGTAACGAGAGAGCGTATCCGCCAGATCGAGGCGAAAGCATTGAGAAAGCTCAGAAATCCGGTCCGCAGCAAACGGATCCGGGATTTCCTGTAAGACCGGGAAAAGGATATTGGAAGCGGATCGTTGGGGGCAGACTGAACGGATTCGGTGAAAATAGAAATGCAGGCAGCGGGAGAAGATCCGGCTGCCTTTTTCCGTTGCGGTCTTTTTGCCGGTATCCTGTAATGGTGAAGTGCCGGTGACGGCAACCGGGCAGAAGGCTGAGACAGAAGGAGACACAGGGGATTGAAGCATCGGGGCAGCATAGCCTGCCGGGAGATCATATGAATAAGAGAAATTATCAGAAGGAATTAGACAAAAAACTGGAAGAACTGCAGAAAGAGGGAAAGGTTCCCACTTTATTTCTACACAGCTGCTGTGCGCCCTGCAGCAGTTATGTTCTGGAATATCTTTCCAGATATTTTGAGATCACGGTATTTTATTATAACCCGAATATTTATCCGCCATCAGAGTACGAGGAGCGGACATCGGAGCAGGAACGTCTGATCCGGGAATTCAATGGAGAGTGGGAACAGGAGACAGACCGCCACCCGATCCATTTTGTGGCAGGAACCTATGTGCCCGACGATTTCTATGCAGCGGCAAAAGGGCTCGAGCAGGAGCCGGAAGGCGGCGCAAGATGTACGGAGTGCTTTAAACTCCGCCTCTCCGAGGCGGCGAGAGAGGCAAAAGCCGGGTACTTCGATTTCTTTACGACGACGCTTACGATCAGCCCCCTAAAGGACGCGGAGCGGTTAAACCGGATCGGGGAAGAGATGGGACGCGAGTATGGTGTGGAGTTTCTGTCATCAGATTTCAAGAAGAGAAACGGATATAAAAGATCCACGGAGCTTTCCAGAGAACACGCGCTCTATCGTCAGAATTACTGTGGCTGCGTGTTCTCAAAGAGGGAGTCGGAGGCGCGCTCAGCGGAGAGACCAGAATAAGACCCCGTCCTTCTCTGTCCGGGTGATCGACCCTGTCTCTGCCAGCCAGTCCAGACAGGAAAAGAGTTTCGGCCATGTATTGAGATAGGAGAAAAGATAGGAATAGCGGTAGGTCTGCATGCGCTGGACATAGAGCGCCTGATCAAGCTCTAAAAGAGTCATGGGGCGGCGGCTTTCTGCCAGAGCCAGCCGGAGCTGGGTGCAGCGTGTCTCATATTCGTCGATGATGCGGCAGGTCTCCTCACGGATCTCGGTGAATTCTCCGTAGTGTCCGGGGAGAAAACGGTAACCGGCATAATCGGCAGCCAGTGCTTTAAGGGATGCAAAGTATTCAGCAAGGAGATGTTGGTCTTTTCCTGATGTGATGACGATGGGAGTAAGCCCCAGGATCACCTGATCAGCGCAGAAGAAAAGCTTTTTCTTCCTCTCCACGAGCCCACACTGACCGGCTGTATGACCGTATAGGGGGACGATCTCGAAATCATAGCCGCCGCAGGAGAGCGTGTCCCCCGGCGCAATGGGGGTAAAGGGAAAATGAAAAGAAATATTGTTTTCCCTTGCAAGTTGGTCAGCTCCGGTGTTGATTTCCTGCCAGGCATCGGGAGCCAGTTCTTTTGTGACTCCGCATTCTCTGGTGTAGGAGCGGCGCATGGTGTTGTCCTCATAAAGACGATGGTAGCGGTCGGAACATTCGGAGATCTCCACGGGGTTCATGAAGGCCCGGGCACCGCGCTCTATGAAAAGGGAGATGTATCCGCTGTGATCTGCATGATTGTGGGTCACAAAGATGTCGAGATCCCGATAGTCGATGGAAAGCTCTTTTAAGACATGTTCCATCTCATTCAGGCACTCCGGAACTTTCCAGGATGTGTCGATCATGAGGCTGCGGCCATTTCCTTTTATAATATAGAGGTTTCTCGATGAGGTCCGCATGGCTTTATTGGTGAGAATGACTTTATATAGATTGGGAGCGAGTAGTTTCATTTCGTGGGAACTCCTTGAACGTGGTTTTTAAGGTAGATCGTTTTGATTTTATCCCGGGCTTTGTAAAATGTCAAATCATTCCGGAGCGTTTCGTTGACATCATGGGGTTTGTGGTATAAAATGAAAATGTTTACGTAACTATTCAGTAGGTCTGCGCATATGCTGCGCTGACCGTAAGAACACATAGGATAGAAAGCAAAAATCCCATCAGCGAAGCTGATCTGGAATGGATTTTTGCTCGTGACTATGAAGGTACTGAATAGTTACATGTTTACAAACAAAATAGGAGGAACAGGTTATGGTAGAAAGAAAAGTTACAGTAGTAAACCCGACAGGTCTTCATCTTCGCCCGGCGGGACTGCTCTGCCAGACATCCATGAAGTTCGATTCTAAAGTGATGATTTTTTATAAAGAAAAAGAAATCAATGCGAAGAGTGTGTTAAACGTAATGGCATCCGGGATCCGGTGCGGCGATGAGATCACAGTACATTGTGATGGCCCGGACGAGAAAGAAGCCCTGGAGGCTGTATGTGACCTGATCGAGACAGGTTTAAAGGAATAAGAACAGCGTAAAAAGAAAAATAAGCAACGTGGCAGCATCAGGCTGCCATGGCTCCCGTCAAACTCACAGGTAGAGGATCTGGTGGGAGAATAAGTGATAGAAAGTGAGAGAATCATGAGCGAAACAGCAGAAAATTGTACACATGACTGCGGAAGCTGTACTGCAAACTGCGGAAGCAGAACAAATGAGCCGCAGAGCTTCCTTGAGAAGTTAAATCCGGCGAGCTCTGTAAAGAAAGTGATCGGCGTTGTCAGCGGGAAAGGCGGTGTCGGAAAATCCTTAGTGACATCCCTGATGGCCTGCCGCATGCGCGCGACGGGTGCGAGAGTAGGAATCCTTGATGCGGATATCACAGGTCCGTCGATCCCGAGAGCCTTTGGGATTCATGATGGCGTGACAGTGACTCCGGATGGAAAGCTCCTTGTCCCGGCGACTTCCTCCACTGGTGTTGAGGTGATCTCCTCCAATATGCTTCTGGAGAATGAGACAGATCCGGTGATCTGGCGTGGTCCGGTGATCGCAGGTGCAGTGAAACAGTTCTGGAGTGAGACACTCTGGCAGGATATCGACTATATGTTCGTAGATATGCCTCCGGGAACCGGCGATGTGCCGCTTACTGTATTTCAGTCTCTTCCTGTCAATGGAATCATCATCGTTACCTCCCCGCAGGAGCTTGTCTCCATGATCGTTGAGAAGGCGGTCAACATGGCGAAGAAAATGAATGTTCCGATCCTCGGTCTTGTTGAGAATATGAGCTACCTCGAATGTCCGGACTGCGGAAAGAAGATTTCCGTATTCGGCGAGAGCCGTATTGATGATGTCGCAAAGGAATACGGAATTCCGGTTCTCGCTCAGATCCCGATCCGTCCGGCGATCGCGAAAGCTGTCGACGAGGGAACGGTAGAGTATATAGAAGCAGACTTCTTAGACAATGCGGTGAAGGCAGTGAAGGAAGCTTAGGAAAAGCAAAAAAATAAGGTATGATACACAGGGCAGCTAAGGCAATAGCTGCCCGTATTTTTGGTGTAACAGGAAATTCCCTGTTACACCAAAGGCACATTCTTTTTATGCAATCGAAAATCAAAGGGTTCAATCTGGTAAATGACCACCACAGAAAGACAGATGAATGTCAGAGCCGGAAAAATTCATAAAAGACTCTCTGATATAGAAAAAACCTATAATGACTTATTTCTTATCTGTATTGGACGGATCAGTGAAAACGTGATATCTTATTAGCACACACAGAAATTAGAAAATGTACGACTGGTACGTACATAGGAGGATAAAATTGATTCAGTTAGACCATATTACAAAGACCTTTGATACCGGCGCGGATAAAGTCCACGCGGTCTCCGATGTAACGCTCCATATCAAGAGCGGCGAGATCTTCGGTATCATCGGATTCTCCGGAGCCGGAAAATCCACACTGGTGCGATGCATCAACCTGCTTGAGAGACCGACGAGCGGAACCGTCACCGTAGACGGAAAGGTCCTCACGGATCTTCCAGCAAAGGAATTGAGAGAGGCGAGAAAGAAGATCGGAATGATCTTCCAGCACTTTAACCTGATGCGTTCCAGAACGGTAGGAGAGAATGTCGCTTACCCGTTAAAGGGAAGCGGGCTTACAAAACAGCAGATCAAGGCGAAAGTGAAGGAGCTTTTGGAGCTCGTTGATATCGCAGAGAAGGAAAATGCGTATCCGAGCCAGCTTTCCGGCGGACAGAAACAGAGAGTCGCGATCGCAAGGGCCCTTGCGAATGACCCGAAGGTTCTTCTCTGCGATGAGGCCACCAGCGCTCTGGACCCGCAGACTACGGGGGCGATCTTACAGCTCTTAAAGCATTTAAATAAGAAGCTTGGAATCACTATCGTGATCATTACCCACGAGATGGCAGTTGTCAAGGAGATCTGTGACAGGGTTGCTGTTATGGAGCACGGAAATGTTGTTGAGGAAGGCGATGTGTTCTCGATCTTTGCGGCACCGAAGGCTGGTATCACGAGAGATTTCATCCGCACCACCTCAAACCTTCAGAAGATCGAAAAACTGATCGAGGATAAGTCACCGCTTGTAGAATTAAAGCCGGGCGAGAAGATCCTTCGGTTGAACTATATTAAGAAAAATACATCGGAGGCATTGATTTCCGAGACTTCCAGAAAGTTCAACATCAACTTAAATATCATCTTTGCGGATCTGGAGATCGTTCAGGACGCGCCGATCGGCGGAACCGTAGCGATCGCCAGCGGCAGGAAAGAGGATATTGAGGGTGCAGTTGAATATCTGAAAGCAAAGAATGTAGGAGTGGAGGTGATTGAGAATGGCTGATTTTTTAAATGCAATCATCCCAAATGTCATGTCGAAGCCGGATGAACTTCTTGAAAGCTTTGGACAGACGATCTACATGGTGATCGTATCAGGAGCAATCTCCATGGTATTCGGACTTTTCTTCGGAATTGTCCTCACGGCGACCGCTCCGAAGGGTGTTTTAAAAAACAAGGTTGTTTTCAATATTTTAGACAAGCTGGTAAATATTTTCCGTTCGATTCCGTTTGTGATCCTTCTGACAGCTCTGATCCCGCTGACCCGTATGGTAGTGGGAACCGCCATCGGTACGAAGGGCGCGATCTTACCTTTGATCTTCGGTACTGTCCCGTTTTTCACGAGACAGATCGAGAGTGCGCTCGCTGAAGTGGATTACGGACTGATCGAGGCGGCGGAAAGCATGGGGAACAGTCCCTGGGAGATCATTTTCCGGGTATATCTGAAGGAGAGTGTACCGGGAATCGTCCGCGCGATGCAGATCACGTTCATCAGTCTGGTAGGCCTTACCGCGATGGCAGGTGCTGTCGGCGGCGGCGGACTCGGAGACTTCGCGATCCGTTACGGTCATTCCAGAGGACAGACAGACGTCACATATGTGACTGTGATCATCATTCTGATTATGGTAAGCCTCATTCAGAGTACAGGTTCTTATGTTATTAAAAAGACGACCCATTAAGAGGGTATCCCCTTGTTGGGCGGTCGGTATGTTTCAATACCGGTCATAAGAAGCGATCATATAGCTTGAAGCGGCGCGGAAATTTTCTGAGCCGTATCAATAGAATGGAACTGTCCGGTCCGTACAGCGAATGCGGACAGAACCGGGCAGCGACAAATCAGTTTAGGAGGAGACATATTATGAAGAAAAGAATTTTAGCACTTGGTACTGCAGCAGTTTTAGCATTATCCTTAACTGCATGCGGAAGCAGCCAGAAGGCAGAGACAACAGCAGCGGCAGCAGACACAACAGCAGCAGGTTCCGCGGCAGCAGATACGACAGCAGCATCCGGCGAGAAGACAGTGATCAAGCTCGGCGTAGTCGGCGAGAACAATGAGCAGTGGCAGCCGGTCATTGAGAAGCTTGCTGAGGAGAACATTGATCTTGAACTTGTAAAATTTGCGGATTATCCGCTTCCGAACCGTGCGTTAAACGACGGCGAGATCGACTTAAACTCTTTCCAGCACATCGCATATTTTGAGGATGACTGCAAGAACAACGGATATGATCTTTCCATCATCGGTGAGACCATCATCGCTCCGTTAGGACTTTACTCCAACAAGATCAAAGACGTTTCCGAGATCAAGGACGGCGATATCATCGCGATCCCGAACGATGCTACAAACGGCGGCCGTGCGTTAAAGCTCTTAGAGTCCGCAGGTCTCATCAAGGTTGATCCGGAGGCTGGTTACACACCGACGAAGAAGGACATCACAGAGAAGCCGTTAAACCTTGACATTAAAGAGGTTGAGGCAGCAAACACAGCAAGCCTTCTTCCGGACGTCGCAGCGGCAGTCATCAACGGCGGCCATGCGGTTGACAACGGTTTAAACCCGGAGAAAGATTCGATCTTCCTTGAGAGTGTTGAAGAGGGAAGCGACAACCCGTATGTAAACATCATCGTTGCGAGAACAGCGGACAAGGACAATGAGCTTTACAAGAAAGTTGTAGATTATTTCCGCACACCGGAAGTTGCGAAAGTGATCGAGGAGACTTACAAGGGCGCTTACATTCCAACATGGGAGTAATTTTTAGAATCTAAATAGTGCGAATGGCCAAAGAGGCAGGATATCCCGTTTACTTGCGGGTTTCCTGCTTCTTTTATGTGAATTCGTAATGATTCAGTACCTTCATAATTACAAGCAAAAATCCATTCCGAACCGGCTGCGACGATGGGATTTTTGACTTTTAGTCTATGTTTTCTTACGGTCAGAGCAGCAAATGTGCAGACCTGGTGAATAGTTACTTGAATTCACAAAATTTTCTTGTGAAACAGACAACGGTTTTCCTGTGACAGCGACGCCATGGAACTGCTTGCTTTTTCTCCCGAAATCCCGTATGATTTACATAGATATTATATTTTAATGGTAAATTTTACATGAAAAATGAGATAAAACAGAAATAACAGTCAGAAAGGGGCAATGTGGATGTCGAGACCTCAAGGTGGACGAAAAACAAACATTGATATGACGGAGGGAGTGATCTGGAAACAGCTGGTGTTGTTTGCGATCCCGCTGATCATGGGAAACGTATTCCAACAGCTCTACAATACCGTGGACAGCATCGTTGTGGGAAATTATCTCGGAACGTCGGCCCTGGCTGCTGTGGGAGCTACCACGGCGATCTGCAACACGCTGGTGAACTTCTTTAACGGAATCTCCATCGGAGCCGGTGTGGTGATCAGCACGAGTTTCGGCGCGAAAAACCTCGAGAAGCTTCACGAGGCGGTGGAGACGACGATCCTCTTCGCGGTGATCGTCGGATGTTTTGTCTCCCTGATCTCTATCGGGGTCGTTCCGGTGATGTTAAAGTGGATGTCCACGCCGGATGATGTGGTCGGACCGGCGGGTGAGTATTTAAAGATCTACTTTGTCGGAGTTCCGGTGCTGTTCCTCTACAATATGGGAAGTGCGATCTTAAGGGCTGTGGGGGATACGAGACGTCCGCTCCTGTTCCTGATCATCAGCAGCTGCTTAAATATTGTTCTGGATATCCTTTTTGTGGCGGTATTCCACTGGGGGATCAGCGGTGTAGCGATCGCCACGGTGATGGCGGAGACAGTTTCCGCGTTCCTGGCCTGCATGACACTCACAAGAACAGATGGAGCCCATAAACTTGTCTTAAGAGATTTACATATCAATAAGACCTGTCTCGGTGAGATCTTCCGGATCGGACTTCCGGCCGGTGTCCAGCAGGGACTCACAGCGTTTTCCAATGCTCTGGTACAGGCATACGTCAACGGTCTTGGTTCCTCGGTGATCATGGCGGGCTGGAGCTGCCACTCGAAGATCGACCAGTTCGCGATCCTGTCGGCCCAGAGCATGGGCCAGGCGGCAACCACCTTCGTGGGACAGAACCTCGGCGCGAAGAATGTAAAGCGTGCCAGAAAAGGCGTCCGACAGGCGGTGTTCATGGGTGTCGGCGCGCTGATCTGCATCTCCATCGTCATGGCACTCTCCGCGAGATCTCTGGTATCCCTTTTTAACAGGGATCCGTCGGTTCTGCATTACGGAACTCTGTTTATCCTGATGACCGTGCCGTTCCGCTTCTGCAGCTCCTTCAACCAGATCCTGGCTGGTTCCTTAAGGGGATCTGGGGACGCGAAGGGTCCGATGTGCATCATGCTCTTCAGCTTCGTTGTCTGCAGGCAGATCTATCTGTTCTTTGTGACAAAGATCGCCTTCAACGAGTACACCGTAGGTCTCGGCTACCCGGTTGGGTGGATCGTGTGCGCGGTTATCTCCTACTTTTACTATAAGAAAAGCAGATGGGAAGAGCAGGTGGAGAAAGAAGCATAAAATGAATAAAGATGTCCGCTGCCTGGTTCAACATGAACGGAATGTCATGGAAAACGGCAGCGGATTTTTGATTTTGTGTTCGTTGCGCTGATGGGAGATATGTGTTATACTTAACTGCGTATGTCGTTTTATATGAATACGATATGGTGTTATATCAGGCGGATTTGATGTGACATGACACTGACAAGAGAAAAGAGGCAGGCAGCCGGACTGAAAAAGCGGTTGGTTGTAAGGACAAAATGTTTGGACTTGGAACGATCATAAACGTCGGTGTGGCCGTATTTTCCCTGGGCTTAAATAAAAAAGTAAATGACGGCAAATACAGAGTCTGTATTTGCGGTTGAAAGATAAAAGAGCAGTTGTAAAAATAACTGCGGTGTACAAAAAGTATGCGGCTGTGAGGCTGTTACAGTGATAGAAACAGGAGGATTTTATGATATTATCCTGCAGCAATATCTGCAAATCATTCGGAAGCGACGATATTATCAAGAACGCTTCCTTTCATATTGAGGATCATGAAAAAGCTGCCATCGTCGGCATCAACGGAGCGGGAAAATCGACGCTCTTAAAGATCATTGTCGGCGAGCTGGCACCGGATTCCGGTGAGGTGGTGCTTGGAAGCGGGAAGACGCTGGGCTACCTGGCGCAGAACCAGGATCTTTTGAGCCACCGGACTATCTATGAGGAGATGCTGGATGCGAAAAAGTCCGTCATCGCCATGGAAAATCGTCTGAGGGATCTGGAAAATTCCATGAAGACAGCATCCGGGGAAGAGCTGGAGACCATGATGAATCAGTACAGCCGTTTAAGCCACGAGTTTGAGCTCATCAACGGCTATGCCTGGAAGAGTGAGATCGTGGGCGTCTTAAAGGGACTTGGTTTTACGGAGGAGGAGTTCTCCAAACAGATTTCCACACTTTCCGGCGGCCAGAAGACAAGAGTTTCCCTGGGCAAGCTTCTTCTCACAAACCCGGATATCATTCTTCTCGATGAGCCGACGAACCATCTGGACATGTCCTCCATCGCATGGCTAGAGACTTATCTCTTAAACTACCGCGGTGCTGTTCTCATCGTTGCCCATGACCGGTATTTTCTCGATAAGATCGTCACAAAGGTCATTGAGCTGGACAATGGACATGCCATTGTGTACTTCGGAAATTATACGGCCTACAGCGAAAAGAGAGCGCAGATGCGCGCGATCCAGATGAAGGCGTACTTAAACCAGCAGCAGGAGATCAAGCACCAGGAAGCGGTCATCGAAAAGTTAAAATCCTTCAACCGGGAAAAGTCCATTAAGAGAGCGGAGAGCCGGGAAAAGATGTTAGATAAGATCGAAGTCCTTGAGAAGCCGACGGAGGTCAATGACGCCATGGATATCCGCCTGGAGCCGAATATCTTAAGCGGAAACGATGTGCTGACGGTGAACGGTCTGGCAAAATCCTTTGGCTCCCAGACATTATTTACAGACCTGAATTTCGATGTAAAGCGCGGGGAACGGGTCGCCATTATCGGTGACAACGGAACGGGAAAGACCACGATCTTAAAGATCATCAACGGTCTTGTGGAGCCGGATGACGGTGAGATCATTCTTGGTTCCAGAGTCCACATCGGATATTATGATCAGGATCATCAGGTGCTCCACATGGAAAAGACTTTGTTTGAGGAGATCTCCGACGCCTACCCGGGAATGTCCAACACCCAGATCAGAAGTACGTTAGCGGCATTCCTCTTTACCGGGGACGATGTGTTTAAGCGGATCGGGGACTTAAGCGGCGGCGAGAGAGGCCGTGTTTCCCTTGCGAAGCTCATGCTTTCCGAGGCAAACTTCCTGATCCTCGATGAGCCGACGAACCACCTGGATATCACTTCGAAGGAGATTCTGGAGAATGCCTTAAGCCATTACGGCGGTACGGTGCTCTACGTCTCCCATGACCGTTATTTTATCAACAAGACCGCAACGAGGATCCTGGATCTCACCGGAAAGCGGATGATGAATTATATCGGTAACTACGATTATTATCTGGAAAAACATGAGGCCATGATGAACGCCCATTTCGGGACCGAGAATGTGGAGCCTACCGGCGGAATCGTCGGATTCGGCGCATCAAAGACGGGAGCGGCGGCTGAAACTTCCGGAAAAGCGGCGGAGAGCAGCGCGGACGCAGGCGGAAAGCTTGACTGGAAAGCCCAGAAGGAAGAGCAGGCCCGCCAGAGAAAACGTCAGAATGACTTGAAAAAGGTCGAGGACGAGATCCACAGACTTGAGACGAGAGACGGTGAGATCGACGGACTTCTCTGCGACGAGAGTGTTTTCTCCGATGTGGCGAAGCTCATGGAGTTAAATAAAGAAAAAGAGGAGATCGCAGGGAAACTTGAGACTCTGTATGAAAAGTGGGAGGAGCTGGCTGAATAAGCAGCAATCATTAATATCCGCTGAGTCTCAGGTCCGTTGCTGCCTGCGCAGGGTGTGAACAGCAGCAAACCTGTTGAACAGATATAGATATACTCAAAAGAAAAATGTTCCGTCCGGTCGGGGAGATCATGGGCGGGACATTTTCTTTTTTATGGGATAGGGCAGTTCCAGCCCCAATTCGCCTAAATTCTTTGACAAGGATTTGACAAATAATATAGATATGAGTATAATAGATTCCATCGTTATATGAAAGTTTTGAGAAGGTGAAACCAGAAAATGACAGACGAAAGACAGATTTCAAAGGCGGTTATTTCCAGACTTCCGCGCTATTACAGATATCTGGGTGAGCTGATGGAGGAGGGGATCGAAAGGATTTCTTCCAATGAGCTGAGCGCCAGAATGAAGGTGACGGCGTCCCAGATCCGTCAGGATCTTAACAATTTCGGCGGCTTCGGCCAGCAGGGATACGGATATAATGTTAAGTATCTCTACACGGAGATCGCAAGGATTTTAGGAATCGACAGACAGCACAACCTCATTATCATCGGAGCCGGAAACCTTGGACAGGCCATCGCCAATTACACAAATTTTGAGAAGCGCGGATTTATGATCAAGGGAATGTTCGATACCAATCCGCGGCTGATCGGTCTCGTGGTCCGTGGTGTGGAAATCCGCGGGATCGATGACCTTGAACAGTTTATTATCGATAACGAGGTGCAGATCGCAGCTCTCACGATCCCGAAGTCCAAGGCTCCGGAGATCGCAGAGCGCCTGGTAAAGGCCGGAATCAAGGCGATCTGGAACTTTGCCCATACCGACCTAAATGTTCCGGATGATGTGGTCGTTGAGAATGTCCACCTCTCCGAGAGCCTGATGCGACTTTCCTATCGTGTCTGCAGCATGCAGGATGAGCGGGAGCGGAAAGCAAAGGAAAAAGCAGAACAGACGGGAACCAATGAGACATGTTGATTGGAGTTGGCTGTGATTTGATCGAAATTGAGCGCGTAAAAAAAGCCTGTGATAAAGAGGCTTTTTTGTCGCGTATTTATACCGAGCGTGAGCGCCGGCAGGCAAAGGGAGATCCCCGGGTCCTTGCCGGCACTTTTGCCGTTAAAGAAGCAGTGGCGAAGGTGTTTGGAACGGGATTCCGGGAGTTTATGCCGATTCATGTGGAGGTCTTAAGAGACCCTCTTGGAAAGCCCTATGTGGAGCTTCATGAGGGAGCCGCAAAAACAGCAGAAGATCTCGGGATCACAAAGATCGAAGTGTCGATCTCAGACACGAAGGACCATGCGATGGCGTTTGCCGTCGGAGAGGGGGAGGCCGGATGAAAGCAGTTCTCAGCGGAAAAGAAATGAAAGAGTTCGATGCAAGGTCCATCAAAGGGTATGGGATTCCATCCTTAGTCCTGATGGAACGGGCAGCGATGGCAGTTGCAGAGAAAGCAGAGGAGATACTGGAAAAAGAAGAGGCAGGGACCGTCTGGTCCGTCTGCGGCTTTGGAAATAACGGGGCGGATGGAGTTGCCGCCGCCAGAATGCTGTTTTTAAAGGGGTACGATGTGAAGATCGTTTTCCCGCAGCGGGACGGAAAAGGAAGCGAGGAGCTGGAAGCCCAGCTAAATGTCGTAAAACGGCTGGGAATCCCGGTGATGACGGCGGAAGATCTGTCGGACCTGGTGGAAAAGAAGATCCCGGCGCAGCCGTTTAGAAAGGCCGGGGAGAGAAAAAGAAGCTGCCGGGGCGTGATCCTGGACGCAATCTTCGGGATCGGCCTTTCGAGAAATGTGGAGGGCGCATACCGGAAGCTGATCCGGTGGATCAATGGACAGGAAGACATGAAAGTCATTGCTGTCGATATCCCGTCGGGCATCAGCTCCGATAACGGAAGCGTGATGGGAGATGCAGTCCGCGCGGATGTGACGGTCACGTTCGGAGAAAAGAAGCTTGGACAGGTGCTGTTTCCGGGGCGGGAGCTCTGCGGACATCTTTTCGTGAAAGATGTGGGCTTTGTGCCGGAGAGCAGCGCAGAACGAGAAAAGCATGTCCAGATGCTGGATCGGGAAGATCTTTTGAGGATCCCGGCCCGCATGGCTGATTCCAACAAGGGAACATACGGAAAGGTCCTTGTGATGGCAGGAGCGAAGAATATGGCGGGGGCTTCCCTGCTTTCCGCCAGAGCGGCATACCGGATGGGAGCCGGACTTGTAAAGGTCTTTACCCCGGAGGAGAACCGGCTGATCGTACAGGAAAAGCTTCCGGAGGCCATTTTAGCCACCTACGACACGAAGGAGGCCGAGAAAGATCCGGAAAACTTTGCGCGAAAGATCGCGAGGGAGACGGAATGGGCCGATGTGATCGTTCTGGGCCCCGGGATCGGGATGGAGGACTATGCCAGATGCATGGTGGAAAATGTCCTGAAGGACGCCTATGTTCCGATCATTCTTGACGCGGATGCCCTGAATCTTGCGGCGGAATACCGGGAACTTACAGGTTATTTTACGGAGAATATTATCGTGACGCCGCATATGAAGGAGATGTCGCGGCTCACAGGAATTCAGATAGAAGAAATGAAGGAGAATCCGGTCCGCACCTCCAGGGAGTTCGCGGATCAGTACGGCGTAGTATGCGTCTTAAAGGACGCGGCGACGGTGATCGCCGGAAGAGACGGAAAGACGTTCGTGAACGGAAGCGGGACTCCGGCTATGGCCAAAGGCGGTTCCGGTGATGTGCTTACGGGCGTGATCGCCGGGCTCGTAGCGCTGGGACTGGAGGAGAGTGACGCGGCGGCCCTTGGCGTTTATGTACACGGTCTCGCCGGTGAGGCCGCTGAGAAACACTTTGGAGTCCACGGAGTGTTAGCAGGAGAGATCGCAGATTGCCTTCCGGAGGTATACAGAGATGGAATTTGACAGAATCTACGCAGAGGTGGATCTCGGGCGTATTGAAGAAAATATGAAGGCCATGAAGGAGCATCTTCGTCCGGGAACGAAGATGTACGGCGTGGTAAAGACGGATGCATACGGACATGGGGCAGTTCCGGTGGCGAGGACCATCGACCGTTTTGTCTGTGGGTACGCGGTGGCAACGGTGGATGAGGGGCTTAAGCTCAGGAGACATGGAATCGAAAAAGAGATCCTGTGTCTTGGTCCGGTTTCAGCCGGCCGCTATCAGGAATGTCTTGAAAACGACATCAGTCTGCCTATGTTTGAATACCAGAGAGCAAAAGAATTATCAGATGCCGCTGTGGCAGAGGGAAAGACCGCGAAGATCCATATCGCGGTGGATACGGGAATGAGCCGTATCGGACTTTTCCCGGATGAGGGATCCGTGGAGACCGTAAAGGAGATCGCAGAGCTTCCGGCTCTCAGGATCGCCGGTATGTTCACCCATTTCGCCCGGGCGGATGAGGCAGATAAGACGAAAGCAGGGGAGCAGTACAGACGGTTCCATGCGTTCTGTGATGCTGGGAAGGCAGCGGGAGTGGAAGTACCGGTCTGCCACTGTTCCAACAGCGCAGGAATCGTGGAGCTCCCGGATTTTAACATGGACGCGGTCCGTGCGGGAATCACGATCTACGGCCTGTACCCGTCGGATGAGGTAAAACAGGATATCATTTCTCTGAAACCGGCGATGGCGTTAAAGAGCTTTATCACTTACATCAAGGAGATCGGACCGGGAACGGAGGTCAGCTACGGCGGAACCTTTAAGGCGGAGAAGACGATGCGGATCGCTACGGTCTCTGCAGGTTACGGGGATGGCTATCCGAGAAATCTCTCCGGAAAAGGAGAAGTGCTGATCCATGGAAAACGGGCAAAGATCTTAGGACGGATCTGTATGGACCAGTTTATGGTGGACCTTACGGGGATCCCGGAGGCCAAAGAGGGAGATTCTGTGACTCTTGTGGGCAGAGACGGGAATCAGGAGATCACTATGGAGGAGCTTGCAGAGATTTCCGGCGGATTCCATTACGAGATCCCATGCCTGATAGGAAAACGTGTGCCGCGGCGGTACGTGAAGAATGGAAAAGAAGTGGGCGGCATGATGTGCAGGGATGAGGAGTACGAAGGCTTCTGACGGTCATGCTCGAAAACCGGTACGTCTGAATAAAATATCATAAGTGGGAAATACTCTGGACTATAAGAAGCACGCGTTGCAGGCTTCTTGAGGGAGCGCGGCAGCCGCCGGGGACAGGTGCAGGCACAGCCCCGGATCTGCTGACCGCATAGAAATTCAGGCGGAGTGTGAGACTTGTGATTATCAGACGGGGCGATATCTATTATGCGGATCTGAGACCGGTAGTCGGTTCGGAGCAGGGAGGCGTGCGGCCTGTGCTCGTGATCCAGAACGATGTGGGGAACAAGCATAGTCCCACGGTGATCTGCGCGGCGATCACATCAAGGATGAATAAGGCAAAACTTCCTACCCATGTGGAGCTTTCCGCCAGAGACTGTGACATGGTGAAGGACTCTGTGATCCTTTTAGAACAGCTTCGGACCATCGACAAGCAGAGGCTCAGGGAAAAGATCTGCCATATCGACGGGGAGCTGTTAGGCCGGGTGGACGAGGCGCTGAAGGTCAGCCTGGAACTTGGAGGCTATTAGGAAAATGCCTGTGAAAGGGGCGGAACCTGTTACATAATCGCGGGTGTATTCCTTGACGGGGCATGGATTTAATGCTATAGTGGACAAATAGTAACTGTTCAGTAGGTCTGCGAATTTACTGCGCTGACCGTAAGAAAACTTAGAATAGAAGGCAAAAATCCTATCGGCACAGCCGATTTGGAATGGATCTTTGAAACAATTCAGCCGTGGATCTGGAAACGGCTGGATGCAGTACTGAAAATGATAAAGGAGTGTAGGTAATTCTCATGGACGATGGCAATTCGTGGATAGGAATTGTTTTATTTGCCGCATCGGTGATCCTGTTTGCGGTGATGTACGGATTCGGTGCGGCGGTTCAGGCGCTGAACACCAGTGCACTGGAGGATGAGCGCGACGAGGGGAATAAGAGGGCGGAAAAGCTTCTGAAGATCCAGGAGGATCCGTATCTCTTTATCCGCACAAACCAGCTGGCAACGAGTATCCTGACACTGGCAATGGGAGCGTCTTCCCTGCTGTTTGTGGTACGAAATCTGACGGCACTGCTCGGAGTGCGCACAAAGCTGCCGCATCTGGCAGCCGTTGGAATTTCATATGTCGCGGGACTTGTGGGAATCGCATTTCTGCTCACGGGACTGGGGATCGTGATCCCGAAGCGCATCGCTGCGAAAAGTCCGATCCGGTTCTGCTATAAGGTGCTTCCACTGGTGGAGCTCGTGGCGAAATTTCTGTTTCCGTTCGCGTGGCTGATGGATCAGTTCGCCTATATCTCCCTGAAGGCGGTGGGCATCAATATCCGCGAAAAAGATGACAATGTGACCGAGGAAGACATCATGTATATGGTCAATGAAGGTCATGAGCAGGGGGTCTTAGAGGCCAGTGAGGCGGAGATGATCACGAATATCTTCGAGTTCGATGATAAAGTGGCGGCGGATATCATGACGCACCGCACGGCTGTCCTTGCGTTGGACGGGGAGATCACGCTTAAGGAAGCGCTGGATTTCGTTGTGAAGGAAGCAAACTACTCGAGATTCCCGGTTTATGAGGAAGATATCGACAATATCATCGGTATTCTCCACATGCGGGACATGCTTCATTATACAGACTCGAAAGAACATTTAAATACGCCGATCAAAAAGATCAAGGGTCTGCTCAGAAGTCCACACTTTATTCCGGAGACGAAGAATATCAACTCTCTCTTTAAGGAGATGCAGTCCCAGAAGATCCATATCGAGCTGGTCGTGGATGAGTATGGTCAGCTTGCGGGTATCGTCACGATGGAGGATATCTTAGAGGAGATCGTCGGAAATATTCTGGACGAGTATGATAAGGAAGAGCCAGATATCGTTTCCAGAAAGAATGGTACATATGAGCTTACCGGTCTCACACTCTTAGATGATGTGGAGGAGACTCTTGGGGTGGAATTTGATAAGGAAGATAAGGATAACTTTGACACGTTGAACGGTTTCATGGTGTCCAGGCTTGGACATATCCCGAAAGCGGGAGAGAAGGGGAGTGTCCGGATCGGGGACTATCTGTTAAAGATCATGAAAGTGGAGAACAAGGTGATCCAGACGGTTCTTGCGATTCCGTTACCGAAAGAAGAGAAGAAATAGAAAGAAGAAATAGAAAACGGATACTCTGCACTCCGGCATTCCTGCCGGAAGCGAAAGTATCCGTTTTTACATTAGTCCTGTTCGCGGAATTTTACAGTGCCGGCAGCCGGGTCCATGGACTCAACGATGGCTAAGGACTCTAAGTGGTAGCCCAGATTTCTGATGACCTGTCCGCCGATCTGGAATCCTTTTTCTACCACGATGCCGATTCCTTCAACTGTAGCGCCCGCCTCATGGACAATGGAGATCAGTCCCTGAAGGGCATAACCGTTCGCAAGGAAGTCATCGATAATTAAAACATGGTCATCCGGGGAAAGGAATTTCTTGGAAACGATGACCTGATTTTTACATTTATGGGTGAAAGATTCTACCTCAGCAACATACATTTCGCCGTCAAGGTTTACGCTCTGGGATTTCTTAGCGAAAACGACCGGCACATGGAAATGCATTGCCGCAATACAGGCGATACCGATACCGGATGCCTCGATGGTCAGGATCTTGTTGATATTTTCATTGGCAAAACGGCGCTTGAACTCCGCGCCCATCTCGTCAAAAAGTTCGATATCCATCTGATGGTTTAAAAAGCTGTCAACTTTTAATACGTTTCCCTCTTTTACAACACCGTCTTTCGCGATACGCTCTTCTAAAAAGTTCATGTTCTTTCCTCCGTAATTCCCCTTTTCGGGTGTATCTGTATTGTATCCAATTATAGCAATATTGGGGGGAGATTACAAGATGAAAAGTCGGGGAAAATATTACTGTACACGGGTAGGAATTTTCTGAACTGAAAATTCCGTACAATACAGTGGTGGTAGTGGATTTTGCCGATTCGGAATGCGAAGCATCGGCAAAATCAGTTACTGTTTGCGCAAAGCGTGAACAGTAACGGGAAAATGAATGGGCACAGGGATGGAAAAGCGACATCTTTTATAAAAGTTTATGGACTGCGGGCTTGCACGGAGAGCAGGAGCGTGATATTATGGAACAACAATAAATTCTTGATTCTGAATGATCTGATATTCGATATGCTCTTAGCTGCGTTGCGGCATCGTTTTTCTTTATGTTCCATTTGAATAATGCTTCAATAGCAGACTTTGCTCGATACTTTATCAGATTTGGAAAGGTATTATGCTTTTATGGATAAATATGAGGTATTAAAACAGTATTTCGGCTATGACGCTTTCCGGGACGGACAGGAAAAGATGATCGACGCGATCACCTCCGGCAGGGACGTACTTGGAATCATGCCGACGGGTGCGGGAAAGTCGCTCTGTTACCAGATCCCGGCGCTGATGGCGGGGGAGAACGGGGGAATTACGCTTGTGATCTCACCGTTAATTTCCTTAATGAAGGACCAGGTCAGCGCGCTGAACCAGGCGGGAGTCCATGCGGCCTATTTAAACAGTTCCCTGACGCCAGGGCAGTATTATAAAGCGCTGGGATATGCCCGCGAGGGTCGATATCCGATCATCTACGTCGCGCCGGAGCGCCTTCTGACACCGGAATTTCTCGATTTTGCCGTCCACGCGAAGATCGCTATGGTGGCGGTGGACGAGGCCCATTGTGTCTCCCAGTGGGGGCAGGATTTCAGGCCCGGTTACCTAAAAATAGAAGAATTTTTGTGTACACTCCCGAAACGTCCGGTAGTCAGCGCCTTCACGGCAACGGCGACGGCGGAGGTTCGGGATGATATTATCGATCTCCTGAAACTCCAGGATCCGGTGGTGACGACAACAGGATTCGACCGTCCAAACCTCTATTTCGAGGTCCAGAGCCCGAAGGACAAGTATGCGGCGGTAAAGACATATATCGAAGAACACGCCGGTCAGTGCGGCATCGTTTACTGCCTGACGAGAAAACTCGTGGAGGAGGTGACGGAGAAGCTGATGAAGGACGGCTTTTCCGTGACGAGATACCACGCGGGACTGTCCGACAGCGAGAGAAAACAGAATCAGGAGGATTTCATCTTCGACCGGGCGCAGATCATGGTGGCGACCAATGCCTTCGGCATGGGAATTGACAAGTCGAACGTCCGCTTTGTGATCCACTACAATATGCCGAAGAACATGGAGAGCTATTATCAGGAAGCCGGCCGCGCGGGGCGTGACGGGGAACCGGCGGACTGCCTGCTGCTCTACGGCGGCCGAGATGTGGTGACAAACCAGATGTTTATCGACAACAACCGGGATAATGAGGAGCTTGACGATGTGACGAGAGCGATCGTTGCGGAGAGAGACCGGGATCGCTTGAAAAAGATGACGTTCTACTGCTTTACGAACGACTGCCTGAGAGAGTATATCCTGCGGTATTTCGGGGAGTATGGAAGCGGATACTGCGGGAACTGCTCGAACTGCAAGACACAGTTTGAGGAGATGGATGTGACGGAGATTGCGAAGGCTATCGTGGGCTGCGTCGCAGAGTGCCGGGAGCGGTATGGAACCACGGTGATCCTGGATACTGTCCACGGGGCAGCGACGGTGAAGATCCGAAACTACCACATGGATGAGAATTCCCATTACGGAGAGTCATCGAAGGTTCCTACATACAGACTGCGCCAGATCTTAAATTTCCTCCAGGTGAAAGAATATCTTGTGGTGACCTCCGACGAGTACACCATCGTAAAACTCGGAAAGAACGCGGCGGCCCTCTTAAACAGTGATGATGAGAAAGTCACGATGAAGCTCCCGAAGGAGCAGGAGAGAGTGAAGACTGGAAAGACTTCCGGTGCGAAGAAGACAAAGATGACGGCCGGAAGCGAGAACTTCACGGAGGAGGAGACGACGCTTTTCGACCTCTTAAAGGAACTTCGCAGGGAGATCGCAAAGGAAGAAAAAGTCCCGCCTTACATCGTATTCTCCGACAAGACGCTGGTACATATGTGCCTTATAAAACCGAAAAATAAGGGGGAAATGCTGAAGGTTTCCGGCGTTGGAGAGTTTAAGTTTGAGAAGTACGGGGAGAGGTTCCTGGATAAAATCAGGGACTCTTTGAGTGGGGAATTATAAATTTAAAAGCGCAGAAAGTTTCGAAATATCGAAATTTATGCGCTTTTTGCATAGATAAAAATAGGAAATCGACTTGACGAATCACAGAAACGGGTGTATGATAATGACAGTTTCACTCACACGCGTTAAAGCGTAACGCAACAACGCATTTAAGAACGGGATTCCGCATGAAGGAAAGGATTCCGAAAAGAGAAAAATTGAGGGGAGATCGATATTATGAAAAAAGTAACAGCACTTGCAATGGCAGCCGTCGTTGCGGCTTCTGCACTGACGGGCTGTGGATCCAGTTCCACAGCGGAGACAACAGCAGCAGCCACAGAGGCAAAAACAGAAGCTGCGGCAGCAGCTTCCACTGAGGCGGCAAAAGAGGACGGCAAGACTTATAACGTAGGTATCTGCCAGTTAGTCCAGCATCCGGCACTTGACGCGGCGACAGAAGGCTTTGAGGCTGCATTAAAAGATAAACTCGGTGACAATGTTAAATTTGATCTTCAGAACGCATCCGGCGATTCCGCAACATGCGCAACGATCATCAACCAGTTCGTTTCCAACGACGTAGATCTGATCCTTGCAAACGCGACTGCAGCTCTTCAGGCCGCAGCGGCAGGAACCAGCGAGATCCCGATCCTCGGAACTTCCATCACAGACTATGCGACTGCTCTTGACATCGATAACTGGACCGGTACGACAGGTCTTAACATTTCCGGAACCTCCGATCTCGCACCGCTTGACCAGCAGGCTGCGATGCTCAACGAGCTGTTCCCGGACGCAAAGAATGTCGGCTTATTATACTGCTCCGCAGAGCCGAACTCCAAATATCAGGCAACAACCGTAAAAGGATATCTGGAGGAGCTTGGATATACCTGTAAGGAATACACCTTCGCAGACTCCAACGATATCGCTTCCGTAACAACAACAGCAGCAGGAGAGAACGATGTTCTCTATGTTCCGACTGACAATACGGCTGCTTCCAATGCAGAGATCATAAACAATATCTGCCTTCCGGCGAAAGTTCCGGTAATTGCAGGTGAAGAAGGAATCTGCTCCGGATGCGGCGTTGCAACTCTTTCCATCGACTACTACGATATCGGATACAAAGCCGGTGAGATGGGCGCAGAGATCCTGATGGACGGCAAGGACGTAAAGGAAATGCCGATCGAGTTTGCACCGGAGGTAACAAAGAAATACAATAAGGCAAACTGTGAGGCACTTGGAATCACGGTTCCGGATGACTACGTTGTGATCGAAGAATAATAACGACTTGAACGCAGATAAGCATTCCCCCGCTTCAAGTGCGCGGAGCACTAAGCGGTGGGTGAGTGGGATGCTTATGTCAGTGGGAGTTGAAAGCTCCCACTGACAGATCGCGAAGCGACTGCGTTCATGAGCAAGTAGCGAAGCGGATTGCGAATGTCCGCTTTACATTATGAGGACATCAGGGTGGCAAACAGCAAAAAATTTTGTCACCCTGTTTGTTATCATTAGCCATAGGAGGAAAGAAACGTGAATTTTGCAACATTGTTTAATGCATTGCCGGGTGCCTGTGCACAGGGACTCATCTGGGGCATCATGGCGATCGGCGTTTATATTACATATAAGATCCTTGATCTTGCGGACCTTACCGTGGACGGAACCATGTGTACGGGTGGTGCTGTCTGCATCATTTTCATGTTAAACGGGCATTCCGTAGGGGTATCCCTGTTTGCAGCCTTTATCGCGGGAATGATCGCGGGTCTGGTGACCGGAATCTTTCACACGGCGATGGGGATCCCGGCGATCCTCGCGGGAATCCTGACTCAGCTTGGTCTCTACTCCATCAACCTTCGCATTATGGGTGGTAAGGCAAATCAGGCCATCAGCGTGGATAAGTATGATCTTTTAGTGTCTCTCCGTTATGTAAAGGGAGTCGCTTTTTATAAGAACACGATCTTCGTGACAGCATTAATCATTGTGATCCTGATCGGAGTCCTCTACTGGTTCTTCGGAACGGAGATCGGATGTTCCATCCGTGCCACAGGCTCCAATCAGAACATGTCACGTGCCCAGGGTATCAATACCGATTTCACAAAGATCTTAGGTCTTATGATCTCCAACGGGATCGTTGCCTTTGCGAGCGGCTTATATGCCCAGTATCAGGGCTTTGCAGATGTCAACGCAGGCCGCGGTGCCATCGTGATCGGTCTTGCAGCCGTTATCATCGGGGAGGTCGTTTTCGGAAAGATCAGCCAGAACTTCGGCTTCAAGCTGTTCTCCGTTGCCTTCGGCGCGATCATTTACTATCTGGTCCTTCAGGTCGTACTCTGGATGGGATTAAATTCCAACGATTTAAAACTCCTGTCAGCTCTTGTCGTTGCGGTATTCCTTGCGATCCCGTACATGAAAGGCAAATATTTCTCTAAACCGGTAAAAAGAGGAGGTGCACCTCGTGCTTGATCTTCACAGTATTTATAAAACCTTCAACGCGGGAACCGTCAATGAAAAGACTGCGTTAAACGGATTAAATCTTCATTTAAACGAAGGCGATTTTGTCACCGTCATCGGTGGAAACGGAGCTGGAAAATCTACCATGTTAAATGCGGTCGCAGGAACGTGGTTTGTGGATGAGGGAAAAATCACCATCGATGATATCGACGTGACAAAGCTCCCGGAGCACAAGCGTGCGAAGTATCTCGGACGTGTATTCCAGGATCCGATGACAGGAACGGCTGCCACCATGCAGATCGAGGAGAACATGGCATTAGCAGCAAGAAGAGGAATGACACGTTCTCTGAAGGCCGGAATCACCGCAAAAGAGCGTGAGTTCTACAGGGGGCAGTTAAAGATCTTAGGCCTTGGTCTTGAGGACCGCCTCACATCAAAAGTCGGACTTCTCTCCGGCGGACAGAGACAGGCGCTGACCCTTCTCATGGCAACCTTAAAGAAGCCGAGACTTCTCCTTTTAGACGAGCACACGGCAGCCCTCGACCCGAAGACGGCAGCGAAGGTTCTTGAGACAACCGATACGATCGTAAACAGTGAGCATCTGACAACACTCATGATCACTCACAACATGCGCGATGCGATCGCCCACGGGAACCGTCTGATCATGATGAACGCAGGCCACGTGATCTATGATGTGGCCGGAGAGGAGAAGAAACACCTGACAGTCCAGGATCTTCTTGCGAAGTTTGAGGAAGCTGCAGGCGGCGAACTTGCGAACGACCGTATGATCCTGTCGTAGGGGCCATATATATAGAAGAAACAGGTCGAAAAGTAGATAAACGGCAGCGGATATCTGTAAGCAGATTACAGAGTTTGCTGCCGTTTTTTGTGTAATAGGAAATTCCGAGGAATTCTCTATTACATAAAAGGCACTCATGTGCCAATGATGCGCACTCGCGCGAAGATGTAGATTGTCGCAAGCGACCGCGCGAGGCGCGAAAATGTGCCAAGGCACATTCTTTATTATTGCTTTTTTGCGTATTCCGTTGTATAAATGATGTGCAGCCTAAAAGGATTAAATACCGGACTGCGGGCAGATGCGGCGCAGGGAAAAGGCTGTGTTCAGGAGGAAATATTTATGAGCAGATCTGCAAAAAATGATAAAACAAAGACAAATGTGATGCGGCTTTTAGATGCCGCGAAAATCCCTTACGAGGCGAAGGAGTACCCGGTGGATGAGAACGATCTCTCCGGAAGCCATGCGGCGGACATGCTGGGTGTGGATCATGGAAGCGTGTTTAAGACCCTTGTACTGAAGGGAGAACGCACCGGATTTCTCGTCTGCTGTATTCCTGTGGACGGTGAAGTAGATTTAAAAAAGGCGGCGAAAGCGGCGGGAGATAAGAAGGTGGAGATGCTTCCGATGAAGGATCTTTTAGCCACAACGGGGTACATCCGCGGTGGCTGTTCTCCTATCGGAATGAAGAAAAAGTTCCCGACTTTTATTGATGAGGCGGCGTTAAAATACGAAACGATCGCTGTCAGCGCGGGCCAGAGGGGATTCCAGGTACTGCTTTCCCCGCAGACTCTCGCGGACTATGTGGGAGCAAAACTGCTGGATTTGCAGCAAAATGGTTAACATAAATGAAAAAGTTATCGGAAACCACCTGAAAGTGGGGAATCAATATTTAACAAAATTGTAACATTTGCAATATTTTATACTTGCCAATACCACCAAAAATTTAGGTTTTATGCCGATAATATTTGGAAAAGATATTAATAAAATGTAACAATCATTAAAAAACGGGCTGTAAAATGTAACAAAGTTGGCCATGGCTTATTGACATTTGCCCTCTCATTCTCCTATAATCACAGACACCGGCCGGAAAACGGTCGGAATGAACAACCGGCGACAGGACGGAGAAAGAGGGTATTCAAAAATGAATCCATGGAACTCATTTCTTCAGACAGTCTTTCAGTTTGTGAAATCACTCTTCACCGGTGTGACAAAGAAGATGCACCGGAATGCGGCAATTCTCACGATGGGCGCAACACTGATTGCAGTGATTCCATTTACAGCGGTGGACTTCCAGGGCGGAGGCAAAAACGCGATCGTAGCGTTTGCAGAGACGCAGGGAGGTTCGGATGAAGACAGTCTGGAGGAGACAGAAGATACTGCTCTTCCGGAAACAGACGGAAATGTTTTAGAGGATGAGACGACGGCGGATGAAGCATCATCCGCGGAGACGGAAGCAGATATCGAGAGAGAAACTGAAAATACAGAGACGAATGATAAGAACAGCGCCGAGGACGCAGGAGCTTCGGAAAAAGCAGACGAGAGCAATGGGGCTCAGGATGAGTCTGCGGGGCCGGAAGTGGAAACTGCGGGAAACGCAGAGACCGGAGCTGTGCAGGTTGAGGCGGAAGCAGAAGGCTCACCTGTGACAGAGGTACAGGCGGAAGCGGAAGAGACTGCGGCGGAGGAGCCTGCAAGGGAAGTTTTCACCGGCTACTCTGACAGCGACTACGATGTTCTTCTACGGATCGTGCAGGCGGAAGCTGGAAACTGTGACATGGAAGGCCGTGTCATGGTGGCGAACGTGATCTTAAACCGTGTGGAGAATGACTCATTCCCGAACACGATCACGAAAGTTGTCTACCAGAAACACCAGTTTTCACCGGTGTCCAACGGCTCCATCAAGAGATGCAGGGTCACAGCCGAGACGGTGGAGGCCGTAGGGCGGGCGCTCTCAGGTGAAGATCTGACGGACGGTGCCCTGTATTTTATGAACCGGCATGCGTCATCAAAAAAGAACGCCAGCTGGTTTGACAGACATCTGGAATTCCTGTTTAAACATGGAAATCACGAGTTTTTCCGGTAAACTCCGGGTCAGATAAAAAGGATAAGGGAAAGGCGGCATGTGCCAGAACCGTAAAAAAGCGGTTCTGGTGGGTGCCGCTTTTTTGCAGCTGCAGATCTGAAATAGAATACAGGTGATATATTCTGTCGGTTTGAAAACGAAAAGTCGATAGCCATGGAAAATAGTGGAGGTTGGCGGAAGGGCAGTACAGGATTTTATAATTGACATTTAAATGGGGGCATGGGATAATAAAACTCATGAAATTGGAAATACGTGAAAGAGGAAAAATGATGAAGTTAAAAAGAGTATTTTTTGATCTTGACGGCACACTGACGGATTCCATGCCAGGGATCACGAGGGGTGTTCAGTATGCGCTGAAACATTACGGCATCCATGTGGATGACCTTTCGGTCTTGAAACCGTTTGTGGGACCGCCGCTCTTCGACAGCTTTAAGAGATATTATAATTTTTCAGATAAGGACGCAAATGATGCGATCTATGTGTTCCGGGAATACTACGATGTGAAAGGCTGGATGGATAATGCGCCGTTCGATGGCGTGGAAGATATGTTAAAGACCTTAAAGGAGGCTGGCCTCGAACTCTATGTGGCAACATCGAAGCCGGAGGAGACCGCAAAGAAAGTCCTGGAATATTTCCAACTGACAGAGTATTTTAAATTTATCGGCGGCGCGTCCATGGATGAAGCGCGTGTGAATAAGGACGATGTGATCCGCTATGTCCTGGAAGAAAACTGCATCAGCGAGGAGGAGAAGCCTTCCGTGATCATGGTGGGTGACCGGGAACATGATGTATACGGTGCGAAGAAAACGGGACTTTCCGTGATCGGCGTGCTTTACGGATATGGAAGCCGTGAAGAACTCCAGAGCGCCGGGACAGATTACCTCTGTGAGACACCGGAGGAGACAGCAAAGCTCTTAAAAGGTATGATGTAAAAAAAGATCAGCCGATATTTGGGATGCTTTGTCTGTGTTAAAGACAAGACAGACAGTACAGCAGGGATCGAAGATCCGGTTTACAGCTATGTCGGGAGTTGTAATTATGAGTCGCAGAAAAATACATGACACCAGGAAATGGAACTTGAAAAATGATCCGTGATGCGCTATAATAGTTCTCAGTTAAAGGGAATGTGATTCCTGGGATGTTCGACACTCCTGTCTATTTTGAACCTACATTTTGACATACGGGATTCCTATATTTTTGAACGGATGTCAGGCCTCCAAAGAGTGGAAGGCAGATGTTTAAGTGCGGATGCCCACCTAGCATTGCTAGGCGTCAATTATTCAGGAAACGGCATTTTGGGATTGCGAAAGATAAAAAAGCAGCGAGAGATCGCTGCTTCTTTTCATATAGTGGGATATAACATGGCGTTATTTTACATGGATGAACGACGCATGATTTCCGCGCATGACGGGGGTTTAGATTTCGCAAATGCTCTTTTCTAAACATGGGAAGTATGATATTATGGGTGCAAACAGGTTTCGATACATATGATATGAATGGAAGAAACAACTGCAAAGGAGAAACTTTTTTATGAAAAATGAACGGTTCGAACGATACATTTACATGGGGGTGACGGCAATCCTGGTACTGATCGCAGCGGTGTTTGTCGTCTTTCTGTTTCTGGAGAGGAATGCAGTGTTTGCCTTTCTGGGAAAAGTGCGGTTTGTCCTGGCACCGGTGATCTACGGCGCTGTACTTGCTTTTTTAATGTCTCCGGTCTATAACTGGTGCTACAATACAGTCGTGTATGTGCACGATGACGACAAGAAAAAAGAGGACGAGGAAAAGAAGATCGCGCCAAAGAAACGGTTCAAGAGTGAATCCTTCGGCAATTTCCTTGGAAAAGCCGTTGGAACAGTGATAAGCCTTGCGTTTCTGATCGTGGTGGTCGTAAGCCTTTCCAGCATGATCATCCCGCAGCTCTATTCCAGTATCGTGGGGATCATCAACATGATGCCGGTTTATTTCCAGAACGTGTATGACTGGCTGACGGAATTCTTCGTGAACAACCCGCCGGTGGAGCAGGCAATCTTAAATATTTACGAGCAGTCAGCCCAGTATTTTCAGAGCTGGATGGAGACGGACTTAATGTCGAATCTCTCCAATTTCCAGAACTTCCAGAATATTGAGAAGATTGTCGGCGGCGTATCCAGCGGAGTCATGAATGTGATCACGCTGACAAAAAACATGCTGATCGGATTGATCGTTATGATCTATCTGTTAAATATCAAGGAATCCCTATCAGCGCAGGGAAAAAAATTTATTTATTCCGTTCTTCCACTGAAAGCGGCCAATATCGTTGTGGCTGAATTCCAGTTTATTAAAAAAGCGTTTTCCGGCTTTATTATCGGAAAACTGATCGATTCCCTGATCATCGGAATTCTCTGCTTTATCCTGATGCATCTGTTTAAGCTGCCGTATGAGCTGCTGATCAGCGTGATCATCGGAGTGACGAATGTGATACCGTTCTTCGGACCATTTATTGGAGCAGCTCCGTGCGCGATCCTCGTATTCCTCATCAGTCCGAAACAGTGTCTGTACTTTATCGGGCTGATCCTTGTGCTTCAGCAGTTTGACGGAAATATTTTAGGACCGAAGATCCTGGGAAATTCCACAGGTGTTTCCAGCTTTGGTGTACTGTTTTCGATCCTGCTGTTCGGCGGATTGTGCGGATTTGTGGGAATGATCATTGCGGTTCCGTTGATGGCAGTCATCATTCATATTTATAATCAGATTCAGGAATATCTCCTTTCAAAGAAGAGTCTGAGCATAAAAGAAGAGGACTATGTAAATCTGAAGCGGATCGACGAACAGAACGGCGAGTATAAAAAAACACGGTGACGAACAGTAGCTGGTTCTGGTCGGGAAAGGAATTATGAACGAGAGAAGGAAACTGATAAACTGGATGGCGGGAGTCACGACGTTCATCGTGGTTCTGCTGATCGTGATCGTACTTCTGGACAGGGAAGAGGATGGAGTCTCCCTGGCAGCGGCATCCCGGACGGTGGCACTGACACTGGAGTCGGGGGATGGAATTCTTGAAAATGCGCCGGAGACGTCGAATTTTGATGAAGATCTATCGGACCAGTGGTATGTGAAATATATGGACTACCTCTATGGTCAGGGATATCTTGACAGCGGATCGGTCAAAGCGGACGAGCGGAGCGCTACGTCCGCAGTTACATACGCGGTTCTTTCAGACTGGGCAAAAAAGGCATCGGAAGAGGGAAAAGGGGAAACAGATGCGCTCCTTTCTTATGTGGATTCCGGTGACCGGGCGAAAAAGGCGGTCTCCAGTGAGAATTTCTGGAAGTTCTATGACGCGTTCCGCGCGGCGGTGGATCCGGACAGAGCTGTGGCCGAGGTGGAGACGGACCTTTACGGAACACCGGACAATGTGGATGGTGCGCCTGCATGGACAGCCTACACGAGGGACGGTATTTTTCAGTTTGAGGGACTTTACCTCGACGGATATATTGATCAGAAGATCCGGTTTCTGGCGAGAGACGATGAGATCTTAAAGGTGGAGGAGATGGTCTCGGACGAGATCGTCTACGAGAATGCCTGGATCTCGGGATTCTCCGGAAAGACAGTGACGGTCTTTATCGGAAATATCCAGAGGGAATTTCCGGTAAAGGGAGTTTTAAAGGATGAGAGCGAGATCTCCGGTCAGATCGGAGATCTGTACTTAAAGGGCGGAACCCCAAAACGACTGGTGCTGAAGAAAGAGAAGATCACCGGAACGGTCCTTGCGGTCCGCGACACAGAGATTGAGATCGACGGCTACGGCAGCGTGCCGCTGGCGGATCAGTTTAAGATCTATCGGACCTACGGTGTTCTCAGGGAACAGCAGAAGAAGGATATTCTCGTCGGCTACCACATGCAGGAATTTGTGGTGGCGGATGGAAAGATCTGTGCGGCCCTGACGACGGAGAAACCGGATATCGACATGATCCGCGTGCTTATCATGACGAACGGATTTAAGTCACTGTTCCATGATACGATCACACTTTCCTGCGACTCCATGGCAGTGTTGGAGTACGGAGATGAGAAGGATGCAAAGACGGAGTCCATCGCAGCAGGGGAGACGGTGACGATAAAACCGGGAGATTCAAGGGTCGCAAGTGGGCGTCTCACATTCCGTTCCGCAAATGAAGGCGGAATGATCACGGTACACAGTCTGGAGCGCGCTCAGGGAATGCCCGTCTATCCGGGACATATGGAGATCACGGAGGAGAGCGACGGCCTGCTTCTCTTAAACGAGGTGGATCTCGAGGAATATTTAAAGCGGGTGACACCGAGCGAGATGCCGCCGACTTATGAGCTGGAGGCGCTGAAGGCCCAGGCGGTCTGTGCGAGAACCTACGCATGGAGGCAGATTCAGGGCAATGCCTACTCGACCTACGGTGCCCATGTGGATGACAGCACGAATTTCCAGGTGTACAACAACACGCTGACCTTCGATTCCACGGATACCGCTGTGAATGAGACCTTTGGTCAGCTTCTGGAATACAACGGGGATCCCATCGAGGCGTTCTATTACTCCACATCTGACGGGCATGGAACCGACGGAAGTGTGTGGGGAGCGGATGCGTCCAACACGCCGTACCTCAGGGCAGTCACGATCAACAACAAGGCGAAGAAGCTGGATCTGACATCCAACGAGGCCTTTGAGAGCTTTATCAAGGACGAGAACACAGATGCCTACGACTCTGACTTCCCGATGTTCCGTTGGAACACGAAGACCACCAGCACGATCCTGGACGAAAAGATCGGCGGGGGCGGCAGGATCACGGGACTTACGATCACATCCAGGGGAGCGGGTGGATACGCGAAGACCCTGAAGGTCGTTGGAACGGAAGGTTCCAAGACATTTTCCGGGCAGAGCAGGATCCGCAGCATTCTCGGAAATGTATCACTTGTATACAACAGGAAAGACGGTTCCACATCTACGGGATGGGATACACTTCCCAGCGGTTTCATCTATATCGAGAACAACGGAACCGATGAAAATCAGGTGACGACCTTCACAATCTACGGAGGCGGCTTCGGACACGGTGTCGGCATGAGCCAGAACGGTGCCCAGGGCATGGCAAAGCAGGGAAAGACCTGCCAGGAGATTTTAAAGTTCTTCTATGACGGGTGCGGGCTGATGGATATCAGTGAAGTGAATTAATGGAATATGAAAAATAAACAGCTCTGTGCAGCAGTTAAATGGAAAAGTGGATTTCGTTTGGCAGCGGTGCAGGGCTGTTTCGATCTTGAATAAGTCTGGGACAGGAAGTGGGAGAGTTCTTACCAAGGAAAGAAAAGGAAAAAGCCCGTGGAAGCATGTTTTCACGGGCTTTTGCTTTTGTTGAAGAGTTTTGTTAAAATTCGCGGTTATGGGTGATAATACCAAACTTACTTTCTGTACAGGTATTTCGGCACCCCGTTCTCCATCACGCGCTTCGGCTCGCCCTGGATCAGCGGGAGAGCGTAAGCTGAGAAGTCATCGGTGATATCGTTTCCTGCCGCGTTGATCCATTCCTTTGGGAATTTCTTTTCCTGATTGCAGATGAGGCTTACATCCTCCGGTGTGCAGTGCATCTTGTACGGCATGTCGGAGTCACGCTTGAAGGCGATCATCTTCTTTGTCTCCCCGGCGAGAACTGCCTTCACACCGGCAGCGCCTGCCATGGCAGCTTCCTCGATATCCGTCTCAGATACCATCATGCCGCTGCAGCGCTGGTTGACATTTAACTCGATGGAGCGGACTTTCACGCCGAACTTGTCGCGGACAAAGCTTTCCAAGACCTCACCGCAGCCGGTGAGCATCTTGTGACCGAAGGAATCGAGCTTCGCTGCGTCGGAGTACTCGCAGACAAAGGTGCCGCCCTCATCGGCAATTCCCTCGGAGACGCAGACAACGAGGTTCGGGGATTTCTTGAATGCAGCGTCCAGGTCATTATAGAACTGCTCTAAGGAGAACGGAGTCTCCGGGAGGTAGATAAGGCATGGGTTGTCGCCCTCATATTTTCTTGCAAGCCTGGAAGCAGCGGTGAGCCATCCTGCGTGGCGTCCCATGATCTCGACGATGGTGACGGATCTCTGCTGATAGACGGAGGCGTCGAGGACGATCTCGCGGACGGTGGAGGCAACATACTTTGCGGCGCTTCCGAAGCCCGGTGTGTGGTCGGTGAGGACAAGATCGTTGTCGATGGTCTTCGGGATTCCGATGAATTTCACATCGCTTCCAATCTTCTCCGCATAGCGGGAGAGCTTGTCCACGGTATCCATGGAGTCGTTTCCGCCCACATAGAGGAAGTATCCGATGTTCATCTCACGGAAGTTATCGAAGATCGCAGGGTAAACTTCACTGTCTAAATCTGCCGGAAGTTTATAACGGCAGGAACCAAGGTATGCGGCCGGAGTGAGCTTTAAGAGCTCAAGTTCCTTGTCAGAGAGGTCCGTGGAAAGGTCCATCACATGGTCAGCGAGGAATCCCTCGATTCCGTTGATCATTCCGAGAACATGCCCGTCCGCGCCGGATTCCCTGAATGCTTTTACCGCACCATAAAGGCTCGCGTTGATGACGGCGGTAGGTCCGCCGGACTGTCCGATTACAAGATTTTTCATGATTTCTGTATTCTCCAATCTGAATGTATTCCGTAAGCTTATTATAAAAAAATGTGTATGGAAAATCAATGATGAATGTATAAAAACGGAAAAACGGGCAATCCTATGACCAGTACAAAAGAAAAAGATTAATACTTATCCTCCCCTTTTTAGTACCCTGTTCGCTGCCCCTATAGAGACAGCGGGCGGGGTACTTTTTGAATGAAAATCAGAAAAAAGGAGAAGATAAAAGGCGGGAAGCGCAGAAAAAACTTTTGCGTTCAAAATATTTGAATGGAAAGCTTGACAAAGCCCGTGGAAAGGATTACTATCAAAAGCAGCAATATAGTTATGAAAACTACATGATACGGAATGTAGAAATGAAATAAACAGGAAAGGAAACCAGAAACGATGAGCAAAAAAGGATGGAAAGCCGGAGCAGTTCTGGCGGCCGGAGCTGGAATCACAGCGGTACTCGCGGCGAAGAAGCGCGGAAACATGGAAATGGATAAGATGAAAAAGACTTCCCATGGAAGCAGATACGATTACCGCAACACAGAACTCGGAAAACATGATAAGAACAGCAAGGGAATCTACTACACAAACGGAAACTACGAAGCGTTCGCCCGCCCGGAGAAGCCGGCGGGAATCGAGGAGAAGTCCGCGTACCTTGTGGGAAGCGGTCTCGCATCCCTGGCAGCGGCATGCTTTCTCGTCCGCGATGCCCAGATGCCGGGAAAGAACATCCACATCTTAGAGGCCATGGATATCGCCGGAGGTGCCTGCGACGGAATCGATGATCCGACAAGAGGATATGTGATGCGCGGCGGCCGCGAAATGGAGGATCATTTCGAGTGCCTCTGGGATCTGTTCCACAGCATCCCGTCCCTGGAGGTTCCAGGCGCGTCCGTTCTCGATGAGTATTACTGGTTAAACAAGCATGACCCGAACTATTCTCTCTGTCGTGCCACAGAGCGCCGCGGCGAGGATGCCCATACGGACGGAAAGTTTGGTCTGAGCCAGAAGGGCAGTATGGAGATCATGAAGCTCTTCTTCACGAAGGATGAGGATCTCTATGACAAAACCATCGAGGATGTGTTCGATGATGAGGTATTCGGCTCCCAATTCTGGCTTTACTGGAGAACCATGTTCGCCTTTGAAAACTGGCACAGCGCCCTGGAGATGAAGCGGTACTTCCAGAGATTTATCCACCATATCGGCGGCCTTCCGGACTTCTCCGCTCTGAAATTCACCCGCTACAACCAGTACGAATCCCTGATTCTGCCGATGCAGAAATACCTGGAGGCGGCAGGCGTGGAGTTTCGGTTCGGCACAGAGGTCACAAACGTCCGCTTTGAGATCACGGACGGAAAGAAGACGGCCCGCGCTATCGAGTGCCGCACGAAGACCGGGGACACGGAGATCCCGCTGACGGAAAAGGACCTTGTGTTTATCACAAACGGAAGCTGTACAGAAGGCACGATCTACGGTGACCAGAACCATGCGCCGGTGGGTGACGCGGAAGTGAGAAGCAGCGGCTGCTGGAGCCTCTGGAAGAAAATTGCAGCACAGGATCCGTCCTTCGGTCATCCGGAAAAATTCTGCTCCGATATCAAGAAGACGAACTGGGAGTCTGCGACGGTCACCACCGCAAATGAAGAGATCATCGACCAGATCAAGAAAATCTGCAAGCGCGACCCGAGGACAGGCAAAGTTGTTACCGGCGGTATCGTGAGCTGCCGCGATTCCAAGTGGCTTTTGAGCTGGACCATCAACCGCCAGGGACAGTTCAAGAATCAGAAGAAGGATGAGGTGTGTGTATGGGTATACAGCCTGTTCACCGATGTCCCGGGCGACTATGTGAAGAAACCCATGAAGGAGTGTACCGGTAAGGAGATCACCGCCGAGTGGCTGTATCATCTCGGAATCCCGGTGGAGGACATCGGGAGACTGGCAGGAGAAGAGTGCAACTGCACGCCGACCATGATGCCATATATCACAGCGTTCTTTATGCCGAGAGCTGCCGGAGACCGCCCGGATGTGATTCCGGACGGTTCTGTAAATGCAGCTTTCCTTGGACAGTTTGCGGAGACTCCGAGAGATACGATCTTTACCACAGAGTATTCTGTCCGTACCGCCATGGAGGCAGTATACGGACTCTGTGGAGTGGACCGCGGTGTGCCGGAGGTATGGGGCAGTGTCTATGATGTGAGAGAGCTCTTAGACAGCACGGTGAAGCTCATGGACGGAAAGTCCCCGCTTGAGATGAAGCTTCCGATGCCGTTTGAAATGTTGAAAAAGCCGCTGCTCAGAAAGATCGATAAGACGATCGTTGGAAAACTTCTGCGTGATCACGATGTTTTGAAGGATTGGATGCTGTAGAGACGCGGCGCGCAGATAAAATAGATATATGAGAATATGATGAAAATGCCGGAAATGGGGAACTGCCTGTTTCCGGTATTTTTATGCCCAAATATGCCGAAATTTTTTGCAAGAGGGGGAGATCCGCTGTACGTTCTGTTTTCTTCCGCTTTGTTTTAAGAATTCGTAAGGGAAAAGAAATGGATTCCCCGGAGCATGTGCGATAAGATAAGGCTATAAAAAGGAATAATCCTGATACAGGAAAATTTCGGCTGCAAAGGGAAACAGAATGTGAATGCTGCATGTCATCGGCAAATAAAATCGAATGGTTATAAAAATTGATAAAGGGAGGAAACAGTATGAGAAAATATGGTCTATATCTCCTGATCGCAATGAGTCTCATGACCGGCTGTCAGAAAAAAGATATAGTGACGGTGGATACAGCGGCGGAGACGACACAGGAGAGCGGTGAGACTGGATCCACAGCGGAACGTGAGCCGGAGAGTGCGGTGGAGAGCATATCGGGCACTGATCAAAATGGGAATACGGGCGCGGATGCCCAGACGGACCGCTTCACCCTGATCCCTATCGCGGTAAGCGGGGAATATGACGGGGAATGGGATGACACAGACCAGACTCCAATCATCACATCGCGCTGCGACAAGGTCTATGTACAGGGGGACGGATATGATGCGCTGAAGCAGTCGCTCATTTTCCTGAATAAAAACCTGGTCAGCCAGAATAAAGAGGAGTATGTCTCCTATAAAAAAGAAGCTGAGGATATGCGGAACAATTACCCGGACAGGAAGCAGTCATATGTCTGCAATTATGAATTTAATCCGGTCCGCTTCGACCATACGGTCGTCAGTATGTACTGGCTGAAATATTATGATCTGGGAGGCGCGCATCCAAGCTCTGTGACGGAATACCACAATTTCGATACGCAGACAGGAAAAGAGCTGGAACTTTGCGATGTAGTAAAAGATCTTCCGGGATTCCGGAAATATGTGGAGGAGGAGCTTTCTGACCAGAAGGAGGAGAAGGAATTATTCGAAGATTATGAAATGACTGTGGACAGTCTGTTTGCGGGGACGGATGGATATGGGCCACTGGGATGGTGCATCACAAAAACAGGTGTGTGCATTCATTTTGATCAGTATGTTATCGCCTCATATGCGGCAGGAGCTGTTGAAGTGGAGGTTCCGTTTGCCGGAAATGAAGCGATGTTCCAGACAGACTATATAGGGAAAGCTTCAGAAGGCTGGGCAGAAAAGATCAGTCCATGGGAGACTGTGACGTATGAGCACGAGGAAAACGATACTTCTGTGAGTTATCATTTTGATGATGCCGCAGACGGGTATGACGCGAGAAATATCACGATCGAGCGGGAACAGGGTGGAAAGAAGAAAGAATTCACGATGGAACTCTATGGACAGCCCCAGTACGGCTGGATCGTCATGACAGATGACGGGCACCCATATCTCTACACGGAGATCCAGAGTGAGAATGACTGGAGGACCATGGAAGTCTTTGACCTGAAGGGAGAAGAGATCTGCCATGTTGGTACATCGAATGACAGTCCTCATGGCGCCCTGTTAAATGATCCGGATGGATTTTACCTTACCCGCAGAGTGGATGCCCTGGGAACATATGACGCTTACCGGAAATTCCATGTGGGTGAGAGCGGGATGCCGGTGGCAGAGAATGATGTGTATACAAAAGTCAATGTCTGCGATTCAAAGGAGGATGAGGCGGCGCTGGTATCCACGAGGGAGCTTCCGGTGACAGTCTTCGACGCGGATGGCAGCGGGAAAGAGGAAAAGCTTCCTGCCGGAACAAAGTATTATGTCCGGGCAACGGATCTGGAAAGTTTTGTGGACATGGAGCTTTCCGATGGACGCAGATGCCGTCTGGCGGTGGGAAAGTCGGATAAAGGCTGGGGATTCGAGATCGACGGGGTGTATGAAGAGGATTGTTTTGAATTTATCCCGTATGCCGGATAAAAAGGATGTCTCCTGGTGGATTTCCACACCAAACGCGCTCACCTGCTGTGATCTGCATCTGTTCACGAACACGCATTCGGGAATGGACAGAATCCGGGAAAAACGTCGAAATGCATTGACAAAACATGTCCTCATGTTAAAATGGACTTATATGACGGTTTGTAGCTGCGAAAATACCGGGCAGTTACGATTATTAGAAAAAACAGGAGGGGGAACCAATGAAGTTTTTCATTGATACAGCCAATGTGGATGAGATCCGCAAAGCAAATGACATGGGAGTGATCTGTGGAGTTACAACAAATCCGTCACTGATCGCAAAAGAAGGAAAAGATTATGTTGAGACTTTAAAAGAGATCGCTTCTATCGTAGACGGACCGATCAGCGGTGAGGTAAAGGCGACAACAACTGACGCGGAGGGAATGATCGCAGAGGGACGTGAGATCGCGAAGATCCATTCGAATATGGTCGTAAAGATCCCGATGACGGTGGAAGGCTTAAAGGCGACAAAAGTGCTTTCTTCCGAAGGCATCAAGGTGAATGTGACCCTGATCTTCTCCGCCAACCAGGCACTTCTTGCAGCCAGAGCAGGCGCAGCTTATGTGTCCCCGTTCGTAGGACGTCTCGATGATATCTCCCAGCCGGGTATCGATCTCATCGACACTGTTGCAGAGATCTTCGCTCTCCATGATATCGAGACAGAGATCATCGCGGCAAGCGTACGACACACCATGCATGTAACAGAGTGCGCACTCGCAGGTGCCGATATCGCGACGGTTCCGTACAAAGTAATCGAGCAGATGACACATCACCCGTTAACTGACCAGGGAATTGAGAAATTCCGTAAAGACTATGAAGCAGTTTTCGGCAAATAAGGAAAATTCATGAGGACGCCTTCGGGCGTCCTTTTTTTGCGCGCTTTTCTGTGATAAAGAGGTAGTGAAAAGAATAGAAAACGTGGAAAATTGCAAAGGAAAAAATTAAATAATATAAAATATATAAACAATACAAACAACAATAAACAGAATATAAAGAGAAAGGAAACAAAAATAAATGGAAACATCAGAAACAAAACAGAACAGGGCAGCATCTGCCGTTATCCAGACTGCGGTTATCCTGTTCGGTCTCACGGTCTACGCTGCGGGAGTCGTCCTCTTCATTCTGCCGTTGGACATGATCGCCGCGGGAACCACAGGACTTGGCCTTATGGCACAGCATTTCTTCGGGATCCCTCTTTCTGGCTTCGTGGCAGTCTTCAATATTATCATGTTCGGTCTCGGCTGGCTGGAGCTGGGAAAAAAATTTGCGGCAACAACCCTGCTTGCGACATTTTATTACCCGTTCATCCTTGACCGCCTGACCGCCCTGGCGGGAGACTTCGTATTCACAACGGATCCCATGCTCTGTGCCATCTTTGCTGGGATCATGATCGGATTCGCTCTGGGGTTCGTGATCCGCTCCGGTGCCTCCACCGGCGGCATGGACATCCCTCCGCTTGTCCTGCAGAAACGCTTTAAGGTTCCGGTATCTGTGTCCATGTACGTTTTCGATGTGGCGATCCTCTTATCCCAGCTTTTGTTCCGCGACCGGGAAAAGATCCTCTACGGGATTATCATGGTCATGGTCTACACCGTGATCTTGGACAAGATGCTCATGATGGGCAAAAAGCAGGTACAGGCGAAGATCATCAGCGAGAAATACGAGGAGATCAATATCGCAGTGCAGGAACAGCTTGACCGTGGAACCACATTATTCCAGATCGAGGGCGGGCACTTAAGAAAGACGTCCATGGCCGTCGTCACCGTAGTTTCCGGCAGGGAACTTCAGAAATTAAACCGCATCGTGATGGACATCGATCCGGAAGCATTCATGGTGGTTCACCAGGTCGGAGAAGTCCGCGGGCGGGGCTTTACTGAGATGAAACGTCATCTGGAAGCAGAAGGTTTAAAAAATTAACTGCATCACGAGACAGGCATTAGAAAAAAAGTTTCTTAAATTTTTCTGACGAAAAGGGATAAAAATGTTGCTAAGGCGGGGAAAAACTCCTTGAATTTTGCATCAAATCCGTTTATTATTACACTAGGCAGAAATTTGATTTTCGTCAATTTAAGGAATAATGGAGGACAGCAAAATGACAAAAACGTCGGCAATCAACAGAATTCATGAATTGCTTGATGACAACAGCTTTGTTGAGGTTGGTGCTTATATTACTGCCAGAAGCACTGATTACAACATGCAGTCTCAGGAAACCCCTGCAGATGGTGTTGTTACCGGTTATGGTACTATCAATGGCGCTCTCGTCTATGTGTACAGCCAGGACGCGTCCGTAATGGGCGGATCCATCGGCGAAATGCACGCAAAGAAGATCGAGAAGCTCTATAGTATGGCCATGAAAATGGGCGCACCCATTGTTGCCCTGGTAGACTGTGCAGGATTCAGACTCCAGGAAAGCATGGATGCCCTGGACGGCTTCGGCAAACTTTATGTCTGCCAGGCAATGGCATCCGGTGTGATCCCGCAGATCCAGGCTGTGTTTGGAAACTGCGGCGGCGGAATGGCTGTGGCATCTGAAATGGCTGATTTCACATTTATGGAACAGGACGCAAAAATGTTTGTGAATGCTCCGTTTGTAATCGCTGAGAACGATGCTGATAATTCCAGCGCTGAGTATCAGGCAAAAGAGACAGGAAACGTATGCGCGACTGGCTCCGAGAAAGAAATTTTCACAGAGATCAGAAACCTTGTTTCCATCCTTCCGGCTAACAACGAGGATGACATGTCTTACAGCGAATGTGAGGATGACTTAAACAGAATCTGCACAGATATCGAGAACTGCGCAGGCGATACATCCATCGCACTGTCCATGATCTCTGATGACAGCTTCTACATGGAAATGAAGAAGGACTACGCACCGGAGATGGTAACGGCATTTATCCGCTTAAACGGAGCTACCGTTGGCTGTGTTGCAAATCGCAGCGAAGTTTATACAGACGGCGAGAAGACTGCTACTTATGACGCAGCCCTTACCGCAGCAGGATGTGAGAAAGCAGCAGCATTTGTAAACTTCTGCAACGCTTTCGAGATCCCGGTACTTACACTCGTCAATGTAGATGGTTACAAGAACTGCAAATGCAACGAGAAGAAGATCGCGAAGGCGGCAGCACGCCTGACCTACGCATTCGCAAACGCTGACGTTCCGAAGGTAACTGTCGTTGTCGGCAAGGCAAACGGAACAGCAGGTCTTACCATGAACAGCAAGTCCATCGGTTCTGACATTGTATACGCATGGAAGAACGCGAAGATCGGTGTCATGGAAGCAGCACCGGCTGTGAAGATCATGTATGCTGACGAGATCACAAAGGCTGACAATGCGGCAGCCCTGATCAATGAAAAAGCAGCACAGTATAATGAGATGCAGGCAAGCGCACTTGCGGCAGCAAAGAGAGGATATGTAGACGATATCATCGAGGCTTCCGAGACAAGACAGCGTGTAGCTGCTGCATTTGAGATGCTGTTCACAAAAAGAGAGGATCGTCCGTCCAAAAAGCACGGAACGATCTAATATGAGGTGGCTGAAATATGAAACAGAGAATTAGAAGAATCTGGCTTGCACTCTGCATGGCAGTTTGCCTCTTCGCGCTTGCAGGATGCTCTGCAGCCGTTGACACCGCTGAAACGATCGATCCGCAGATCGAAATGGCGATGCAGTCCGGCTCCCAGCAGTACCTGGATCTGTTCAACCAGATGGATGACGCTTCCATCGAACAGGCCCTTGCAACAAGCGTAAAGAACAAAGATACTGTTATGGAGAATGCGTTAAAATCCTGGGATTCCATTAAGGATGACCTTGGCGCGTTCGTTTCCAGCGAGACAGCAGTCGTTACAAAAGGTGATGACGGCTATATCGCAAGAATGAACACCGTTTACGAGAAGAGAGCGATGGAATTCACTCTGATCGCGGACGAAGATCTCAGCAAAGTTGAGACAATTTCCTTCTCCCCGGTTTACACAACAGGCGAGAAGATGGCGAAAGCCGGAATGAATACCTTAATGGGTATGGGCGTTGTATTCGCAGTCCTGATCTTCATCAGCTGGCTGATCAGCATGTTCAAATACATCAGCGTATTTGAGGCGAAGATGAAAGCAAAGAAAAATGCGGCAGCGGCAGCACCTGTGGCAGCACCGGCAGCTCCGGCCCCTGCAGCAGCACCGGCTCCGACAGCAGCTCCGGCTGAGGAGGAGAACCTTACCGATGATACAGAACTCGTTTCCGTGATCACAGCAGCAATCGCAGCTTATGAGGGAAAAGAGACTGTTGACAACGGACTTGTAGTCCGCTCCATCAAACGTGTTTCTAACAGAAACTGGAATTAATATTATCAGGAGGAAATCACAATGAAAAATTATACAATCACAGTAAACGGTAATGTATATGAAGTAACAGTAGAAGAGGGCTTCACAGGCGCAGCTTCCGCACCGAAGGCAGCAGCACCGAAGGCAGCACCGGCAGCAGCACCGAAGGCAGCTCCGGCACCGGCAGCAGCTCCGGCAGCTCAGGCTGGCGCAGCAGGCGCAGTAGCAGTTACAGCTCCGATGCCGGGTAAGATCCTTGGCGTTAAGGCATCTGCAGGTCAGGCTGTTAAGAGAGGTCAGGTCCTCCTGATCCTTGAAGCTATGAAGATGGAGAACGAGATCGTTGCTCCGCAGGACGGCACTGTTGCAACAATCAACGTTGCTGTTGGTGATTCCGTAGAGCCGGGTGCTACACTCGCTACATTAAACTAATTTTCTGCTGACTGCAGATTCCACATGGAGGGATTAACATGGAATACATTCAAAATACACTTTTGAATCTTCTTCAGCAGACAGCATTCCTGAACTTAAGCGTAGGAAACCTGATCATGATCTTAGTTGCGTGTATCTTCCTTTACCTTGCAATCGGTAAAGGGTTCGAGCCGCTTCTTCTTGTGCCGATTTCCTTTGGTATGCTGCTCGTAAATATCTATCCGGATATTATGCTGAGCATTGAAGATTCTTCCAACGGTGTTGGAGGACTTCTTCACTACTTCTATTTACTGGACGAGTGGAGTATTCTCCCGTCCCTGATCTTCATGGGTGTCGGCGCGATGACAGACTTCGGTCCGCTCATCGCTAACCCGAAGAGCTTCCTTTTAGGCGCTGCCGCTCAGTTCGGTATCTACGCCGCTTACTTTATGGCTATTTTCATGGGCTTCAACGACAAGGCAGCAGCTGCGATCTCCATCATCGGTGGTGCTGATGGCCCAACATCCATCTTCCTTGCAGGTAAGCTTGGACAGACTGAGTTCATGGGACCGATCGCCGTAGCAGCTTACTCCTACATGGCTCTCGTTCCGATCATTCAGCCGCCGATCATGAAACTCTTAACAACGGAAGAAGAGAGAAAGATCAAGATGGAACAGCTTCGTCCGGTATCCAAACTTGAGAAGATCCTCTTCCCGGTTATCGTTACGATCGTAGTTTGTATGATCCTTCCGACAACAGCTCCGCTCGTTGGTATGCTTATGGTTGGTAACCTCTTCCGTGAGTCCGGCGTTGTTAAACAGTTACAGGAGACAGCTTCCAACGCTCTTATGTACATCGTTGTAATCGTTCTCGGTCTTTCCGTTGGCGCTACAACAAGTGCTGAGAGATTCTTAAAAGTTACAACTATCAAGATCGTTATCCTTGGACTTATCGCGTTCGCGTTCGGTACAGCAGCCGGCGTTATCTTTGGTAAGCTCATGTGCAAGGTAACTGGTGGTAAGGTTAATCCGTTAATCGGTTCTGCCGGAGTATCCGCAGTTCCGATGGCAGCCCGTGTATCCCAGAAGGTTGGTTCTGAGGCAGATCCGACAAACTTCCTTCTTATGCACGCAATGGGACCGAACGTAGCCGGCGTTATCGGTACAGCAGTTGCTGCAGGTACCTTCATGGCTATCTTCGGAGTTTAATTGGAACCGAAACTTTTAATATAGGGAGGTCTGCCCGGGCAGATCTCCCGGTAGGAGGATAATAAAATGGCAGAAGTTCAGAAAAAGCCGGTTAAGATCGTTGAGACCGTTCTTCGTGATGCGCATCAGTCTCTCCTTGCAACAAGAATGACGACTGATCAGATGCTTCCGATCGTTGACAAAATGGATAAAGTTGGCTACCACGCAGTAGAATGCTGGGGCGGCGCTACTTTTGATGCCTGCCTGCGTTTCCTGAAGGAAGATCCGTGGGAGAGACTCAGAAAACTGAGAGCTGGATTCAAGAACACGAAGCTCCAGATGCTGTTCCGTGGTCAGAATATCCTTGGATACAATCATTATGCAGATGATGTGGTTGAGTACTTTGTACAGAAATCCATCGCAAATGGTATTGATATTATCCGTATTTTTGACTGCCTGAATGATATCAGAAACCTTGAGACTGCCGTTAAGGCAACAAAAAAGGAAGGCGGACATGCCCAGATCGCCCTTTGCTATACATTAGGCGATGCGTATACACTTGATTACTGGAAGAATATCGCTTCCGAGATCGAGAGCATGGGCGCTGATTCCCTCTGCATCAAGGATATGGCAGGTCTTTTAACTCCGTACGCGGCTTCCGAGCTTGTTACGGCATTGAAACAGGGCACAAAGCTGCCGATCGACCTGCATACACACTATACCTCCGGTGTTGCTTCCATGACATATTTAAAGGCTGTGGAAGCAGGCTGCGATATCATTGACTGCGCAATGTCTCCGCTGGCTCTCGGTACATCCCAGCCGGCAACTGAAGTTATGGTTGAGACATTCCGCGGCACCAAGTATGATACTGGCTATGACCAGAATCTGCTTGCAGAGATCACCGATTACTTCACACCGATCCGTGAGGAAGCTTTAAAGAGCGGCCTTCTGAACCCGAAGGTTCTCGGTGTAAACATCAAGACGCTCCAGTATCAGGTACCGGGCGGAATGCTTTCCAACCTTGTTTCCCAGTTAAAGGAAGCTGGTCAGGAAGACAAGTACCGCGCAGTGCTTGAGGAGATCCCGAGAGTAAGAAAAGACTTCGGTGAGCCGCCGCTTGTAACTCCGTCCTCCCAGATCGTTGGCACACAGGCTGTCATGAACGTTCTTGCCGGCGAGAGATATAAGATGGTTCCGAAGGAGTCCAAGAAGATCATGATGGGTGAATTTGGTAAGACGGTGAAACCGTTCAACAAAGAAGTCCAGAAGAAGATCATCGGTGACGCGACTCCGATCACCTGTCGTCCAGCAGATCTGATCGAGCCGCAGTTACCGAAATTCGAGAAGGAATGCGCACAGTGGAAGCAGCAGGATGAGGATGTATTATCCTATGCTCTGTTCCCGGCTGTAGCAAAAGACTTCTTCGAGTACCGTGAAGCCCAGCAGACGAAGGTTGACCAGAAGACTGCAGACAAAGCAAATAAAGCTTACCCGGTATAATTTTGCAGTAAATCTGAAGTGTAATTGACGAAAAAACATGAGGCCCGGCGTTTCCATGAGGAGATGCCGGGCTTTTGTGCTGTCATGCATTCGAAAGAAACTGGCGGTGGAAGCTTCTGCAGGTTATAGTTTCTTTTTTAAGTTTTTATTAAGAAAATGCGGCAATATTTGGAATTTGTGTGAAGTTTCTCCTGCGCGGTTGACAGAAAAGTGCCTTTATCATTATAATGGATATGATGTCGATTTTATGCAAAATTTCACGAAACCGGCAGTGGGAGAGAAGAAAAACATGACAAAGAGACAAAAAAGATTTCTGGCGCTGATGCTGGGGGCGGTCCTTTTGGGAGATTGTGCGGCTCACACCGGAACGATGATATCCGGGCTGTCTTCCGTATACGCGGCGACAGGCTCGGCGACAGTAAATGCCACGACTCTGAATGTGCGGAGTACACCGGGGACGACGGGATCTATCGTAAAAAAACTTGCCTACGGAGCTGCTGTGACAGTGGTTTCCGAGACAACGGGATCCGACGGGAAGATCTGGTATAAGATCCAGTTTTCCTCCAGTTCAGGGACACAGGGAGGCTATGTCCGTTCAGACTATATCAAATTCCCGGTATCCTACAGCTATGACGCGAACTTTGAGAGCTATTTAAACAGCCAGGGATTCCCGGAAAGCTACAAGACGTCTCTGCGGACCCTTCACACGGAACATCCGACCTGGGTCTTCCAGGCCCAGAAGACGGGGCTTAACTGGAGCGATGTGATGGAGGCGGAAGGAGCAGTCGGAACGAATCTGGTATCGAAGGCGAGCATTTCATCCTGGAAATCCACAGACTACGGCGCTTACGACTGGAATACAAGCACCTGGACCGGATTCGACGGTTCTTCCTGGGTGGCGGCATCCAAGGACATTGTCGCCTACTATATGGATCCGAGAAATTTCCTAAACGATACCTATGTATTCCAGTTTCTGCATCACGCCTTCGACAGCAATACCCAGACGAGAGCGGGACTTACGAGCCTGATCACGGGAACATTCCTGGAAAAGACGCCGGAGGAGACGACGGCAGCCCAGAGTATCCAGGAGACTTCGGGGTCCGGTACAGCGGCAGTCATAAACAGTAAAACGAATACTGAAGTTTCCGGCTCCCTGCAGCAGGGGGAAAACTACGGACCGGGAATGAGTTCTGGAACGTCCGGCGGAAGTCCTTATGGAAGCGGCAACATAAGCTCTGGCAGCGAAAATCAGGGTGTGAGCCTTGAGGGGCCGGGTTCTACGGTGAGCTCCACGATCAGCCAGAGAAAGATGTATACAACGGCACTCCCGGAGGTAGAGTATGGTCCGGGAATGGACGCGTCTGCCATCACTGATGACAATACCGGCGCGTCAAACACTTCACCGGTACCGACGGGACAGACTTATGTGGATATTATTATGAAGGCGGCGGCCCAGACTGGCGTCAACCCGTATGTCCTTGGCGCTATGATCCTTCAGGAGCAGGGGATAGGTAAATCCGGAAGTATTTCAGGAAAGACCTCCGGCTATGAAGGCTACTATAATTTCTTTAATATCGGCGCTTTTGCTTCCGGCTCCATGTCAGCCGTCACGAGAGGTCTTTGGTACGCGTCCCAGTCGGGAAGCTACGGAAGACCGTGGAATTCTATCGAAAAGTCCATCATCGGCGGCGCGACCTACTACAGTGAGAATTTCCTGAAAAATGGACAGGATACCTTCTATTTAAAGAAATTTAATGTGCAGGGCAGCAGCCCCTACAAGCATCAGTATATGACAAACGTGGAAGGAGCGGCCGGGGAGGGCGCGAAGCTCGCGAGGGCCTATACGGATGAGATGAAGAAACAGGCGCTCGTGTTCAAGATCCCGGTATTCAACAACATGCCGGAAACTGCCTGCGCGAAGCCGACCGTGACGGGAAGCCCGAACAACAAGCTGTCAGGGATCACCATCGACGGATATTCCCTGACACCAACCTTCAATAAAGATACGGAGAAGTATGATCTCATTGTAGACTCTTCAGTTTCCTCTGTAAATATCCGTGCTACGGCTATCGACTCCAAGGCAGCAGTCAGTGGAGCAGGATCGATCAGTCTCGGAAGCGGAACGACGATCGTGAAGATTCAGGTGAAGGCGGAGAACGGTGATGTCCGCACATACCAGGTTTCCATTGCGAAAGGAAACGGAAACGGCAGCACCACCGTAGTTTCCCCGTCGACGGGAAGTTCCACAGGTTCTTCGTCCTCGGGCTTTACGACGACCGGATCTACGGTAGGCCCTGGCGGATCGACCGGAATATCCAATAGCGGGAGCAGTTTCGGCACCACTGGCCCTGGAAGCACAAATTCCGGATCACAGAGTTCTTATCCAGAAGGCGCATCCGGATCTGGAAAGCTCGTGACGTCATCGACAGGAACGAGCGGCTCTTATCCGGAGGGCGCGACCGGCAGCGGAAAGCTTGTGACCGGCAACTGATATGGGAATATCGGGTCATAAAAAGATCCATTTCAGGAAAGACTATGCTTGGAAGTACAGGCGGAAATTATGGAAACAAGACAATGATCAGCCTGGAAAAAGCTGGAATAGGAGATAAAGAAATATGAACAAATACATGAAAAAACTGGCGGCGGGGCTGTTGGCGTTCGCACTGATGGTCATGCTGTTGCCGGCTGGCGTGGTGGTTTCATTTGCGGCCAGCGGAAAACTTTCGTTTTCCGACCCGACCGTTTCGGTGGGAGACCAGATATCCGTCACGATGAAGATCGTCGCGGACGCAGCGCTCGGTTCTTCCGATGTGATGCTTCAGTATGATGCGGATGCCCTTGAATTTGTCAGCGGTACGAACTCCAATGGCGGAGCAGGATCTGTCCGCGTCATCGGTTCTGCGGAGGCTGCGGACCAGAAGACGTTCAGCTTTACATTAAAATTTAATGCCTTAAAGGCTGGAACTTCCTCCATCACGGTGAAATCCCAGGAAGTTTACGATGCCGACTCCAAGGCAGTGACTCTCAACCATATTGGAAGCTCTTCCGTAAAGATCAACGCGGCGGATACTTCTTCCAGGGACGCGTCCTTAGCGTCCCTCACGATCTCACCGGGTACTTTAAAACCGGCGTTCTCCGCGGATACGACCGAGTATACCGCTGCGGTTCCAAGCGATGTGACATCCATCACGGTCAGCGCACCGGCAAAGGACGGCGGCGCAAAGGTGACTGTCAGCGGAAATGATGATCTCCAGGACGGAGAGAACACCATCACTTGTACCGTAACAGCGGAGGATGGGGAGACAACAAAGACCTACACCATCGTTGTCACAAAGTCTGACGACGCGGCAGCTTCCGCCGGTGAGACAGACGCGGATTCCGCAGAGACGAACGCAGGAGTCATCGGTGAGGACGGCAGCTGGACTGTTGCGGATACCTTTGATGATTCTGAGCTTCCGTCAGGATTTACAGCGACGGAGATCGAGTATGAGGGCAGAACTGTAAAGGCAGCTACAGATGATTCTGGAATGACCTTACTTTATATGACAGATGATTCCGGCAACGGGGACTTCTTTGTATACAACAGCGAGACAGGCACTTTATCTGCTTATGTAGTCGTGAAGATGGCAGAGAAGACAGTCGTAGTGCTTCCGCCTGAGTGCATCCCGGAGGGAACAGCACTCCCGGACGGTTTTGCCGAGTGCACCATCGATATCGGAGATCACACAGTCCACGGCTGGATCTGGAAAGACAGCGGAGATTCCGCACCGGAGTATTGTGTCGTTTACGGACGTAACGAGAACGGTGAGGAAGGCTTCTACCGCTACGATCAGAAGGAGATGACGCTCCAGCGTTACTTCCAGGATCCGGACGCAGCAGATGCCCGCAGCAAGTACTTAAAGGTTGCTGAGGATTACAACAGTCTGCTTAAGGATTACGAGATCCGCGGAATGTTCGTGATCGGGCTTTTTGCACTCAGTATTCTCTTAGTGATCATCATTATCGTTCTCTTACTCAGAAAGCCGAAGGCACCGAAGAATCCGGGCCGCGGCGGATATGATGACGATTACGGTGACTACGAGGGCGGACGGAAAAACAGAAAGTCCGAGCCGAAAAAGGCGCAGAAGACCGGAAAGTCCGAGAAAGCGCCGGAGAGAAGAGCTGCGTCCAGACCGGCTGCCCGCGGGGAAGAGCTTTTCGATGAGGAAGAGGAAGAAATCCAGATCCCGCGAAGAAGACCGGAGGCAGCCGAGACACGCCGGCCGGCAGCGAAGAGACGGGAAGCTGTGAGGACAGAGAATGTTCCAGAGAGAACAGACACTCCGGAGAGACCGGTGAGAAAGAATGTGGCGGATATGGAAAAAGATCTGTCAAAGAACCTTGCGAAGGAGGCCGCGAAGGCAGCGCCGAAAGCGGCACCGGCTGAGAAGAGAAACGAGGATGACGATGACTTCGAGTTTATCGATCTGGATCTGTAAAAGAGTATAATAAAAATGCCGTGAGAGGTAAAAGCAATCTTCTCACGGCATTTTTCGGTTGTCGCGTACTCGAAACAAACTATTGGCAACAATTTTTCAGCGGCATCAGAACGGTATATCAGATCGATTTAAAAAGAAAAATTTGGATGAAAAAGAAAAAGGTCTGATTTCTGCTGAAACTCAGACCTTTTCTCTCATACGGAGCAAATTTGTAATTACCGGTTCATCTCACTGACAGGTCCTGTGGAATGATGCTCATGGATGATCCGGTCGATTTCCTTGAAGTCAGAGGACGGGAGGTCGCCCGGAACGGTGTTCTTGACGCTGGATGTGGCGTTTCCGAACTGCATGGCCTTTTCCGGATCTCCATATTTTAAGAGACCGAAGAGAACACCGGCGACATAGGCATCACCGGAACCGATGCGGTCGATCACATCGATATCGTTGTACGGCGCTTCCGTGTAAAATTTATCGGAGCGGGCATCGTAGACGATGGAGGTGAAGTTGTGTTTTCTTGGACTGATGACCGTGCGCTGGGTGGTGGCAACGATCTTTACGCCGTAATCAGTGGCATAGCTCTTCATGATATCCTTCAGGTCACCGGTCTTCTTGAACATGCGGCGGCTTGTCTCCTCAGATATGAAGAGAACATCGACTAACGGAAGGATCTCCTCGATGGTTTTTCTCGCTTCCTCCTCACCCCATAAGTTCGCACGGTAGTTTACGTCGAAGGAGATCGTAGCTCCGGCAGATTTGAACCTTCGGATCAGTTCCACAGCGACATTCTGCATGTTCTGGCAGAGAGCCAGGGAGATTCCGCTTGTGTGGAACATTCTCGCGGAGTGGTAGATGTCCTCCGGGATCTCGCTCATCTTGATCCTTGTGACGGAAGCCTGGTGGCGGTCATACACGATCGTAGGCTTTCTCGGAGCGGCGCCCATCTCGTAGTAGTAGAGACCGAGTCTTGCGTCCGGCGTATCATCGTAGACCAGATAGTCATCGGATACTCCGACAAAACGGATCCTGTTCTTGATAAAAGTTCCGAGCTCATTCTGCGGAAGCTTGGAAACGATACCGGTACGAAGTCCCAAAAGGGCAACGCCGGAAGCAACGTTGAGTTCTGCTCCGCCGGCACGTTTTTCAAAAATATCGCCATCGACGATGCGGGCATGGCGCGGCGGGGAGAGACGCAGCATAATCTCGCCAAATGTGATCAGATCGAAAGAATTCTTATCCATATCATTTCCTCCGGGTTCTATATGTTTTGTGAAATTTTTAGCATACTATACTCACAGTATAATCCCAGAAACGGAATTCGTCAAAGGATTTTCTGTGTTTTTCGCCTATAATTTTCAAGAAAACTGAAAGAACCGACCGGAATGCAGATGCAGGAATCAATTTGATGGAAACATGAGAAAAACATGTGAAATTCCCCCTTTAATTCTTCGGAAAAATGTGATAGTATTAAATATTATATATAACAGTTCGATATCTGGTCCTGCTGGAAAATGGCAGGAGTTAAAATAATAGAAGAAAGATGTACGGGCATGTTATTGAAAAAACGAAATGGAGGAATTGATATGGCTGAGAATATGACACCGGCTGAGGAAACAAAAGAAGTAGTTTCCAAAAACTTTATCGAGCAGGAAATCGATAAAGATCTTGCGGAAGGAGTATATGACCATGTCCAGACCCGGTTCCCACCGGAGCCAAACGGCTACCTTCATATCGGACATGCAAAATCGATCATCTTAAACTCCGGTCTCGCAAAAGAGTACGGCGGAAAGTTCAATCTTCGTTTTGATGATACGAACCCGACGAAGGAGAAGACGGAGTTCGTGCACTCCATCACGGAGGATGTAAAGTGGCTCGGAGCTGACTTTGAGGACAGACTGTTCTTTGCTTCCGACTACTTCGATACGATGTACGAGTGCGCTGTAAAGTTAATTAAAAAGGGAAAAGCTTTCGTCTGTGATCTCTCTGCTGATCAGATCAAGGAATACCGTGGTGACTTCACAACACCTGGTAAGAACAGCCCGTACCGTGACCGTTCTGTCGAGGAAAACCTCCAGTTATTTGAGAACATGAAGAACGGCATGTACAAGGACGGAGAGAAGGTTCTCCGCGCAAAGATCGATATGGCATCGCCGAATATCAACATGCGTGATCCGGTCATCTACCGTGTCGCTCACATGACACACCACAATACCGGTGACAAGTGGTGCATCTATCCGATGTACGACTTCGCTCATCCGATCGAGGACGCGGTTGAGCACATCACACACTCTATCTGTACTCTTGAGTTCGAGGATCACAGACCGCTCTACGACTGGGTCGTAAGAGAGTGCGAGTTCGAGAACCCGCCGCGCCAGATCGAGTTTGCGAAGATGTACCTGACAAACGTGGTAACGGGTAAGCGTTATATTAAGAAGCTCGTTGAGGATGGAATCGTAGACGGCTGGGATGACCCGCGTCTTGTAACGATCGCAGCCCTCAGAAGAAGAGGATACACACCGGAAGCTCTGAGAATGTTCGTAGAACTCGTGGGCGTTTCCAAGGCAAACAGCTCCGTAGACTACGCGATGCTGGAGTACTGTATCCGTGAGGATCTGAAGTTAAAACGTCCGAGAATGATGGCTGTCCTTGATCCGGTAAAGCTGATCATTGACAACTATCCGGAAGGACAGACAGAGATGTTGAGCATCCCGAATAACCTTGAGAATCCAGAGATGGGCGAGCGTGAGGTTCCGTTCTCCAGAGAACTCTATATCGAGCGTGAGGACTTCATGGAGAATCCGCCGAAGAAGTATTTCCGCCTTTTCCCGGGCAACGAAGTACGTCTCATGGGCGCATATTTCGTGACATGCACAGGCTTCGAGAAGGACGAGAACGGAAATGTGACAGAGATCCACTGCACATACGATCCGGAGACAAAGAGTGGTTCCGGCTTTACCGGCAGAAAGGTAAAAGGAACGATCCACTGGGTATCCGCTCCGACAGCCGGAAAGGTAGAGTGCCGTCTCTACGAGAATATCGTCGATGAGGAGAAAGGCAAGCTGAACGCTGACGGAACCCTGAACTTAAATCCGAACTCCAAGACAATCACAACTGCCTATGTAGAGCCAAAACTCATGGAAGCAAAGGCATACGACAGCTTCCAGTTCATGAGAAACGGTTACTACTGCGTAGACTGCAAGGACAGCAAGGAAGGACAGCCGGTATATAACCGTATCGTTTCCTTAAAGAGCTCCTTCAAGCTTCCGAAATAAAGATTTATGGAATTGATCGTACCGTTAAACGTACAGGGGGGGAGACCCTTGTACGAACAGATCTATCAGTATATCAAAGATGAGATCCGAAAGGGCAATATCAGGCCGGAAAAGCAGCTCCCTTCATCCAGGGAGCTTGCGAAGAGCCTGAAGGTCAGCCGGAGCACAACGCAGCTCGCCTACGAGCAGCTGGTGTCCGAGGGCTACCTTGAGGCGGTTCCGAGAAAAGGCTATTTTGTGGCGTCACTGGACGGAATCTTTCCGCCGGTGGCGCAGTCTGTTGCTGCCCGGCCGGATCAGAAAAAAGAGCTGTCTTTGGGCATGGAAAAGGAAAGTGTCCGGGGGCAGCTTTTTCGTGAAAAATTTGAAGTCGATTTTTCTCCCAGAGGCATCGATCTGGAAGGATTTCCCTATGCGACCTGGAGAAAGATCAGCCGCTCGGTCTTAAAAGAAGAGGACCGGGAGCTGTTTTTGAAGGGAGAGCCCCAGGGAGATCTGATCCTCAGGGAGGCGATCCGGGAGTATCTCCATGCAGCCCGCGGCGTAAACTGCGATGTTTCCCAGATCATCATTGGCGCGGGAAACGAATATCTTCTGATGCTGCTTTCCCAGATCATCGGAAGGGACGCGGTGATCGCCATGGAGAATCCCACCTACCGCCAGGCATACCGGGTGCTATCCGGTGTGGGACATAAGGTACTGCCGGTGGGGATCGATAAGAATGGATTCTGCGTGAAGGAACTTGAGGGGCAGGATGTACAGGCAGCCTATGTGATGCCGTCCCACCAGTTCCCGACAGGAACCGTAATGCCGGTGAGAAGAAGACAGGAGCTCCTTTTCTGGGCGGGAGAGCAGCCCGGAAGATACCTGATCGAGGATGACTATGACAGTGAATTCCGTTACAAGGGAAAACCGATCCCGGCACTTCAGGGGATGGACCAGAACGGATGTGTCATCTACATGGGAACATTCTCGAAGGCCATTGCTCCGGCAATCCGTGTGGGATATATGGTGCTGCCGGAGGCGCTGCTGTCGGTATACCTGGCGAAAGGAAGATTTTATTCCTCCACCGTGTCCAGGGTCGACCAGAGGATCCTGGCGAAATTTATTTCCGGCGGATATTTTGAGCGCCATCTGAACAGGATGCGCGAGATCTATAAGGGAAAACATGACGCGCTTTTAGGGGAATTAAAGCCGCTGGAAAAGCGGTTTGAGATCACAGGAGAATTCGCGGGACTTCATGTGCTCTTAAAAGACAGGAAGAAGGAGCCGGAACAGCAGCTTTTAGAAAAAGCAGCAGAAAAAAAAGTCCGCGTCTACGGACTTTCCGGGTTCTATATGGAGAGAGCGCAGGCGAAGGAGATGAGTACGATCGTTCTCGGATATGCAGGACTCACGGAGGAGGAAATCCGAAAAGGAGTAGACCTTTTACGGAAAGCTCTTGAGTAAAGAATAAGCGGATTGGATAGAAGAAAGCTGGTATGCAAAGACGCGCGCCAGCTTTTTTCGGACTTAAGTCAAGATTAGGTTTTACAGACAGCTGCACTGGGGGAGAGATTGGGACAGGGCATATGCTTGTGACCAGGCGTGCATGGGAACAAAGCGCAAAAAAACGGGATACGCATCCGAAAATGCGTATCCCAAGGATTGATTCCGTTTACTGGAACACATCATGCTTCTCATATCCGAGATCGGCGGAAAGGGATGATGCGTAGAACTGTACGAGATCTTTCTGGGTGTCAAGAAACTCCGGAGTATCGACCCGGATCTCCGGGGCGATGATTCCAATGGAACCGGCGAGTTCACCGTCGGAGTTGAAGACCGGTGCCCCGATTCCAAGGGCGTCGGTGACATACTCTCCGTGAGTGATGGCGTAGCCATCCTGGCGGATCTTTTTTAATTCCTCGCGCAGGTCATCCGGGCGGACATGAGGGAAAGCCTGATCGTGGAGAATAATGTTTTTGAAGTATTCGTCGATGAAGGCCGGTGTCTGCCATGCGAGGAGGACCTTACGGATCGCGCCGCAGTGCATATACATCTCATAGCCGAACTCTTCAACAACTTTTAAGTGGCTCGGACCATCTACCTTTTCAATCACAAGTCCCTTATTTCCCACTGGAATTACGAGGTATGCGTCTTCTTTTGTCTGTTTTGCCAGCTGTGCCAGGATACCGTGGGCGGCATCCTGGAGACGGATCCCTCTTGCAGCGGCTTTTCCCAGAGGAATCAGCGCCGGGCCAAGACGGTAGGTGTGGGATCTGTCGTCGCGGATCACATATTTCTTCTCACAGAATGTCTGCAGAATCCGGTGAACCGTGCTCGGGGGCAGATCCATCGCCTCCGCCAGTTCCGCGATTGAGAAATTGCGGTTTTTTTCTTTCAGGACTTCCAATAGCTCCATGGAGCGGAGAAGACTTTGTATCATTCGGTTTTTCCTTCCTCCGTATCGTCCTCAACTACAACGGAGGATGTTTTTTCTTCCGGTACGTTTTCCTCTTTTACAGAGTCTTTTTCGTCTGTGGGTTCCGGACATGCCGTCTCTTCGGAATCTTTAGTCTCTTCTTTTTTTACGGAATCATCCGCAGCGTTTGTGTCTTTTCCGGAATTGATTGTAATATAAGTTCTCTCTGGAGCAGGTTCCGTCTTTTCTTCTGTTTCCTCAGAAGGGGTCTCCTCTTCCTCGTATTCATGAAAATCCTGGTCCAGCTCATCGTTGAAGGATTTTAATTTCAGATAGTAGGAGATACCGGCCGCAACTGCGCCGCCGAGCATCGCGCCAAATGCGATAAGAAGGCCTGATTTCTTTTTTGACATGGTTTATTCTCCTTTCCGCTGCATTACGCGGTTCCGAAAATCTGAGGATTCCGCCTGCAGCCGCCAGTCTGCTATTTATAATCATAATCGAATTCCAGGGAAAATGAAAGACATAATTATGAAAAAAGTTAAAAAAATGTATAAATTATTCAAGTAAATTGCCGGATTTCACCAGAAAACGGGAACTAGACAGCACAGCGGCATGCAGACCCGCAGAGAGGTTCACAAATTTTTCATAAAATAATTAGCACTCGTGACTTGACAGTGCTAACAACATGTGCTATAACATGACTTGTGACGAGGGGTCAGGGAAAAGACCTGAGTCAGACTGAAGAAGATAAAAATGAAAAAGAATTGTGACTGAAATTACAGGATAGTCGCAAGAGCTTGTAAAATGACAGGGAGGAGTCAGTAATGAAATTAGTACCATTATTTGACAGAGTTGTTTTAAAACAGTTAGTTGCAGAAGAGACCACAAAATCCGGTATCGTTCTTCCGGGTCAGGCAAAGGAAAAACCGCAGCAGGCAGAAGTGATCGCTGTTGGTCCTGGTGGAGTTGTTGACGGCAAAGAGATCAAGATGCAGGTAAAACCGGGCGATAAGGTAATCTACTCCAAGTACTCCGGAACAGAAGTAAAGGTAGAGGAAGAGGATTATATCATCGTTAAGCAGAATGATATCCTTGCAGTGATCGAATAATCGGAGAAATTATATCCGGGACCGCGTGTGCGAAGCGCTCAGGGCGGTCTGAAATTCAGAATTCAGAACGAAGTAACCGGAAAATGGTTACAGGAAATCTTGATTGGAGGAATTTTAACATGGCTAAGGAAATTAAATATGGCGTTGAAGCCAGAAAAGCTCTTGAAGCTGGTGTAAATAAACTTGCTGATACTGTCCGCGTAACGATCGGACCGAAAGGAAGAAACGTTGTTCTCGATAAATCCTTCGGCGCTCCGCTGATCACAAACGATGGTGTTACCATCGCGAAAGAGATCGAGTTAGAAGACCCGTTTGAGAACATGGGCGCACAGCTCTTAAAAGAGGTTGCCACAAAGACAAACGATGTTGCCGGTGATGGTACAACAACAGCTACCGTTCTCGCACAGGCGATGGTAAACGAAGGTATGAAGAACCTGGCTGCAGGCGCTAACCCGATCGTATTAAGAAAGGGTATGAAGAAAGCCACAGACGAGGCTGTCAAAGCAATCGCAGAGATGAGCGAGCCGATCAGCAGCAAAGACCAGATCGCAAGAGTTGCAGCAATCTCTGCAGCAAGCGATGAGGTCGGTGAGATGGTTGCAGACGCAATGGAGAAGGTTACAAACGACGGCGTTATCACCATCGAAGAGTCCAAGACAATGAAGACAGAGCTTGACCTTGTAGAAGGTATGCAGTTCGACCGTGGATACATTTCCGCATATATGTGCACAGATATGGAGAAGATGGAGGCAACTCTTGACGATCCGTATATCCTGATCACAGACAAGAAGATCGCTAACATCAACGATATCCTTCCGCTCCTTGAGCAGATCGTAAAGACAGGCGCAAAGCTTCTTATCATCGCTGAAGATATCGAGGGTGAGGCTCTCACAACTCTTATCGTCAACAAGTTAAGAGGTACATTCAGCGTTGTAGGTGTTAAGGCACCGGGCTACGGCGACAGAAGAAAAGAGATGTTAAAGGATATCGCGATCTTAACAGGCGGTACTGTGATCTCCGATGAGCTTGGTCTTGACCTCAAGGATGCTACAATGGAGCAGCTTGGCCGTGCAAAATCCGTTAAGGTTCAGAAAGAGAACACCATCATCGTTGACGGTCTCGGCGACAAGAAAGAGATCGCTGACAGAGTTGCCCAGATCAAGGGCCAGATCGAAGAGACAAAGTCCGATTTCGACAGAGAGAAACTTCAGGAGAGACTTGCGAAACTCGCTGGCGGCGTTGCAGTTATCCGCGTAGGTGCTGCTACTGAAACAGAGATGAAGGAAGCAAAGCTCCGTATGGAAGATGCTCTTGCAGCTACGAAGGCAGCTGTCGAGGAAGGTATCATCGCAGGCGGCGGTTCTGCTTATGTTCACGCAGCAGAGAAGGTTGCAGCCGTTGTAAATGAGATGGAAGGCGACGAGAAGACAGGCGGAAAGATCATCTTAAAGGCTCTTGAAGCTCCGTTATTCCATATCGTATCCAACGCAGGCCTTGAGGGCGCTGTGATCGTTAACAAAGTTAAAGAGCTCCCGGTTGGCCAGGGCTTCGATGCTTACAATGAGATTTTTGTTGATATGATCAAAGCGGGTATCCTTGATCCGGCTAAGGTTACAAGAAGTGCATTACAGAACGCAACAAGCGTTGCTTCCACACTTCTTACAACAGAGTCTGTTGTTGCAAACATCAAAGAAGAGACTCCGGCAATGCCGGCAGGTGCAGGCGGAATGGGCGGAATGATGTAATCCATCTCCGAAACTGCAAAATTTTAGGAAAATTAATAAAGCCATCGGCGGTTCTGTGAGCCGTCGGTGGCCTTTTTCATGTAACAGGAAATTCCCTGTCATATAAAAATACGAACAGTTCAGGGCATTTTTGAGAGCCTGCTGTTCTGGTATTCCCCGGACCAGGTTACATCCCGGTCGAACCAGGAGAGAGGCGGGAATTCTCTGGCATCCTCCTCGCAGGTAAACTCGATCTCCGCAAGCATGAGACCGGCGAATTTTCCCTCGAAGACATCGAATTCCACAGTGAGATCCTCACGACCCGGAACCGGGATCAGGTAGCGCTTTTTTGTGAGAATATTTCCGTCAGCTTTTGTGAGAAGATGGGTGTAGGCTTCTTTTGTCAGTGGGAGATTATATTCCTCTCTGGCGAGAAGTCCTTTGGATTTGTAGGTGAGGTAGCAGGTATCATCCTCCTTACGTACCCGGATTACCGGCTCTGTGCAGAGGTAGGCCTGTTCGATTTCATGACAGGGGAAAGACTCATAGTTTTCAGGCGGGGTCATGACAAGAAATTTGCGTTCGATTTCCATAATTATGTCCTTTCTGGATTTTCGGCTGCTGCCTGCGCAAGGCGGGAACAGTAACATATTGTAATAAATCATACCATATTGCAAGGAAAAAGTAAGGTCTTTTATTTGCAAATATGGTACAATCATTGTAAGAAAAGTTGCTGTTTATGAATGAAAAATCCCCGAACAGCAACAGGAAAAAGAAAAATATCTGGCAACTGGTCATACTTTGATGATGAAAACAGAAGGAGGAACAGCGTATGTGGACAAGGGCAGAATTAAAAGACAGAGCGAAAATGTGTCTGAGCCGTTATTACTGGGCGGCGTTTCTTGTGAGCCTGATCTTTGCGATCCTCAGTGGATTTGGCGGATCGAACGCGAATACCCAGAGGATTACAAGTTATCTGGAGCAGAATGAATCAGGAAACAGTCAGACCGATCAGAGTAGTCTCATCCCTGGCGAACTGGGAGGAGATGGAAGTCTTAGCGGAAATACTGGGAGTGGTCTTGCCAGCGGGATCGAGCTTGTCCCGGGACTTGGTGATGCCTACGGACCGGGAGCCGGAAATGCCGGATCTATGGTTGCGAGCAACCTGTTTTACCGGCTTTTTGCGGGGGCTGTGATCGTTATTGTGATCATTTCCGTCGTGATCGGAATTTTTGTACAGCCATTGTTTGAGATCGGACGAAACAGATTTTATATGGAGAGCCGCGTGACGGGACAGTCGGCGGGCATTGGAAAACTTTTCTGGGGATTTTCCAACGGATATTTAAAGCTTGTGGGGACCCAGTTCCTTCGGGGACTGATCACAGAGAGTGTTGTGATCCTGGCCAGTCTGTTGGGATTTCTTGTGATCTTGTTTAATGGTGTTGAATGGATCGGTAGTGTATTTTGGGCAGTAATGATATGCGCTACGATAGGAGCTTTTGTTTCTGTTTATTTCCAGTACTGCTATCTGATGGTTCCATATATTCTTGCTGAAAACCCGGATATGAAGACGATGGAAGTTTTAAGACTCTCGAAAGAGATGATGGATGGACAGAAATGGAACGCCTTTGTACTCGGCCTTTCCTTCCTGGGATGGCAGCTTTTAGGAACCCTGCTCTGCGGTATCGGAACCTTCTTCGTTCAGCCATATGTGGATGCAACCTTTGCGGAGCTTTACGCAGTGCTTCGCGGACCATATTCGGGACGCCTGAATGGATTCGGAGGGGAACCGTTTGTACAGAATAACGCGCGTTACGGTGGTCAGTATGTGGAGCCGGACAGTGTGAGAGATGTCGGTGAAAGTGGAAATTACGGTGGTTATGGTTTCTATGGAAATGGAAATGGACAGAACCAGAACAGCGCTCCGGACAGCTGGAGTGATGTGCCGAAGGAGACATATAAGTACAACGGACCGGAGCAGACCATCAATCCGTCTGTTTCAGGGCAGGCCGCTGCAAATGACCGCGGAACGGATGTGAAAAAATCGGAAGGTGGACCGGGACGCGGATATTATCTGAATGGAAAATTTTATTCGTATACGGATGATGAGAAAAGCGAGCAGTAACCTCTGGAAAACTTCCGGAGGCAGATTGGCAAAGAAAGGTGAGAAGTTTTAAATGGCAAAAGTATACGCGTTTGTGGCAGACGGCATGGAAGAGGTAGAGTGCCTGGCTGTGTGTGATTGCTTGAGAAGAGCAAAGGTGGATGTGAAGCTTGTATCCATCATGGGAAGAAAGATGGTGACAGGTTCCCATGGATTTAAGATCGAGGCGGACAGCCTGTTCGAGGAAATCACGGACGATGCTGACGTATTGTTCCTTCCGGGCGGACTTGCCGGAACGAACAATCTGAAGGCGCATGAGGGACTTGCAGAGATGTTAAAAGCCCATGCGACAGCAGGAAAACGCCTGGCTGCGATCTGCGCGGCACCGAGTATCTTAGGGGAGCTTGGCCTCGTGAAAGGCCACCGCGCCACATGCTATCCGGGCTTTGAGACGAAGATGGAGGGCGCGGACTGCAGAGGTGACGGCATCATCACAGACCGCCTGATCAGCACCGGGCGCGGTATGGGCTGGGCAATCGACCTTGGTTTAGAGCTTATCAAACTCTTGGTCAGCGAAGAGGAGGCTGAAAGGATCAAGGCAGCGATCCAATACATAAAATAGCCGTATGTTTGTGTAAATACAGGTATTCATCAGAAAGTTTTGGAATGCCCGGTGCACCAGGGCATTCCTTTTTGGCGCGGCAGGCCGCTGAAAGAATGTCAGGAACAGCAGATACGGCAGTCTGCGCCTGGAAAAAATTAAGAAAAACCGTAAAACCCCTGTGTTTTTCTGGAATTTTTACAATTTAGGTCTGGTCTTTTCAAACGTCTTATGTTATAATTCCAAGCGGTGCTATGTGCGCGTGACGGAGAAGTGATGCCTGCGGGCGGATTTTTCGCTGAGCGGCGGTCATAATGCCGGAAAACGTGTAACGCCAAAAAGCGGCAGTTACGAGATTATACGGGCGGGAAATTTCTATTCCCCGCTATCGATATATTTAAGGAGGAACTCATAAAATGAGCGTACAGGTGGAGAATTTAGAGAAGAATACGGCAAAACTTACAATTGAAGTGCCGGCAGAAAAGTTTGAGGAGGCTGTACAGCACTCCTATAATAAGAATAAGGGTAAATTCAATATCCCGGGCTTCAGAAAAGGAAAAGCTCCGTTCAACATGATCAAAAAAATGTACGGCGTTGGCGTATTCTACGAGGATGCTGTTGATGAAGTGATCGACGCAAGCTATCCGGACGCTGCAAAAGAGAGCGGTCTTGAGATCGTTTCCCGTCCGTCTATTTCCATTGAGGAGATCGAGGAAGGCAAAGCTTTCGTTTACACAGCAGTTGTAGCTGTTAAGCCGGAAGTTACTCTTGGCGAGTACAAGGGCGTAGAAGTCCAGAAGACAAAATCTGAGGTTACAGAGGAAGATATCGAGACAGAGATCAAGCGCGCAAGAGAGAAAAACTCCCGCCTTATCACTGTTGAGGACAGAGGTATCGAGGATGGAGATCAGGTAACGATCGATTTCGACGGTTCCGTAGACGGAAAGAGATTTGAGGGTGGCAAGGCTGAGGACTATCCGCTTACGATCGGTTCCCACACATTTATCGATAACTTCGAGGAGCAGTTAATTGGTAAGACAACTGGCGAAGAGTGCGAAGTAAACGTAACATTCCCGGCTGAGTACCATGTAGAAGAGTTAAAGAACAAACCGGCTGTATTCAAAGTAAAAGTAAAAGAGATCCAGAGAAAAGAGCTTCCGGAAGCTAACGATGATTTCGCAAGCGAGGTATCTGATTTCGATACAATGGAAGAGTACAAGAAGGACCTTACAGAGAAGTTACAGGCTGAGAAGATTGAAGCAGCTAAGACAGCGGACGAGGACAAGGTCGTTGCTAAGGTGATTGAGAACGCAACAATGGAGATTCCGGATCAGATGGTTGAGGAGCAGGTAAACGGCATGGTGAACGACTATGCGCGCAGACTTGAGAGCCAGGGAATTTCCTTCAAGCAGTACGTTGAGATCACAGGCATGACAGCTGAGAAGATCGGCGAGCAGATGAAGCCGCAGGCGATCAAGAGAATCCAGACAAGACTCGTTCTTGAGGCAGTTGTAAAGGCTGAGAACATCCAGGCTGACGACGCAGCGGTTGAAGAGCAGTTCGACAAGATGGCTGAGGACTTCAAGATGGATAAAGAACAGATCAAGGGTATGTTCGGCGAAGAGCAGATGGCACAGTTAAAGGAAGACCTTGCAGTTCAGAAAGCAATCGACTTCCTTGTAGCTGAGGCTAAGTTCGTTGACTAAGTAAAGCAACATACTTTACGACTAATCTGCACGGAAAACATGGTGGGGAATGGTCCGACAGAGGGCCAAAAACCACATACAGAGGGGGTTGCTGCGGAGAGTTTTTCTGCGGCAATCCCTCATCGGTTATACAGGGATAGTTCCAAAATATGTGAAAAAAGGTGGATTTCTGCCGGGCCGGTCCCAGACACAGGCGACAGCTTCACCGGAAAAGTTACTGTTCACGCCTTGCGCAAACAGTAACTGATTTTGCCGATGCTTCGCATTCCGAATCGGCAAAATCCACTACCGCCACTGTATTGTACGGAATTTTCAGTTCAGAAAATTCCTACCCGTGTACAGTAACCCGGAAAATGCATAAAAAGGAATACTTTGGTAACAGATATAAAAGAAAAGATGGAGGAAAAAATATGAGCTTAGTACCTTACGTGCTTGAATCTACAAGCAGAGGAGAGCGTTCCTACGATATCTATTCCAGATTATTAAAAGACCGTATCATTTTCCTCGGGGAGGAAGTAAACGACGTGACAGCAAGCCTTGTTGTTGCACAGCTTCTTTTCCTGGAGTCCGAGGATCCGAATAAGGACATCAACCTTTACATCAACAGCCCGGGTGGTTCTGTAACGGCCGGTATGGCGATCTATGATACGATGAATTACATTAAATGTGACGTGTGCACCACCTGTATCGGTATGGCTGCAAGTATGGGCGCGTTCCTTCTCTCCAGCGGCGCGAAGGGCAAACGCTTCGCACTTCCGAACGCTGAGGTCATGATCCATCAGCCGTCCGGTGGAGCCCAGGGACAGGCGACCGAGATCAAGATCGTCGCAGAGCAGATCTTAAAGACAAAAGAGAAGCTCAACAAGATCCTGGCTGCAAACACCGGACAGCCGCTCGACGTGATTGCCCGCGACACAGAGAGAGACAACTACATGACAGCCGAGGAAGCTGCCGCATACGGTCTGATCGACCGCGTGATCTCCGGCCACTAGGACCGGACGGCGCGAAGGCGGAAAACAGTGCCGGAGCGCAGCGAGACATAAAGAATTTAGAATTGAGGTGCGAACATGCCAGTAAGACCAGAGGAAAAGATCAGATGTTCCTTCTGCGGAAAGAATCAGGATCAGGTCAGAAAAATGATCGCCGGTACCAACGGCGTCTATATCTGTGATGAGTGTATCGAACTCTGCAGTGAGATCCTTGAGGAAGAACTCGGAAACGAGGAGGAGGAGAGACCGGATTTCTCCGGAATCAACCTCTTAAAACCGAAGGAGATCAAAGAATTTCTGGACGACTATGTGATCGGACAGGATGAGGCGAAGAAAGTTCTTTCCGTGGCTGTTTACAATCATTATAAGAGAATCACATCGAAGATGGAAAGTGATGTTGATCTTCAGAAGAGCAACATCCTGATGCTCGGTCCGACCGGCTCCGGCAAGACTTATCTTGCGCAGACACTTGCGAAGCTTTTAGGTGTTCCGTTTGCAATCGCAGATGCAACGACGCTGACTGAGGCCGGTTATGTCGGCGAGGACGTGGAGAACATCCTCTTAAAATTGATCCAGGCAGCAGATAATGATGTGAGCCGTGCGGAGTACGGTATTATTTACATCGATGAGATCGATAAGATCACAAAAAAATCCGAGAATGTGTCCATTACCCGTGATGTTTCCGGCGAGGGCGTCCAGCAGGCGCTGTTAAAGATTCTGGAAGGTACTGTTGCAAGCGTTCCACCTCAGGGCGGCAGAAAGCATCCGCAGCAGGAGCTGATCCAGATCGATACGACAAACATCCTGTTCATCTGCGGAGGTGCTTTCGACGGTCTGGAGCGGATCATCGAATCCAGACTGGAGACAAGTTCCATCGGTTTCGGCGCGAAGATCGTGGATAAGAAAAATACGGATATCAGCAAGCTGTTAAAGCAGGCGATGCCGCAGGATCTCACGAAATTCGGCCTGATCCCGGAGTTTGTGGGAAGAGTTCCGGTTATGGTATCCTTAGACCTTCTGGATGAGGATGCCCTTGTGCGGATCCTCACAGAGCCGAAGAATGCCCTCGTAAAGCAGTACCAGAAGTTATTCGAGCTGGATGATGTGAAGCTGGAGTTCACTCCGGATGCCGTCCATGAGATTGCCCATATGGCAGTAGAGAGAAAGACAGGCGCCAGAGGACTCCGCGCGATCATGGAATCCGTCATGATGGATACGATGTACGAGGTTCCGTCTGATTCCAATGTGGGAATCTGCACCGTGACGAAGGACGCGGTGGACGGAAAGGAAAAGCCGGAAGTCGTTTACCGCGACGTGACGGTGCCGAAAAAAGCATTGGCCGGAAGATCCAGAAAAGAGAGTAACGGGGAGATCGCGTAACGGACGGCGTTCCCGTATGAGAAAAATTGTACCTGCAGGACCCGTATCCCGCAGATAAGAGGGGCTGCTGCGCACAGAAATGTCACGGCAGCCTTTTTACACAACAGAAATTTGCCCGTAACTGCTGACAGGCATCGGAAAGAAGCCGGGCAGTTGCGTTCATAGGAGAAATAATGGAAGATAAGAAAATTACGATGCCGGCGGTGGCACTCCGCGGACTTACGATCCTTCCGGGAATGGTACAGCATTTCGACATCAGCCGGGAAAAATCGATCCGCGCCATTGAGACAGCCATGATGGGAAACCAGAAGGTATATCTCGTGACCCAGCGTCATCCGGAGCAGGAAACACCTGCGGTCGCGGATCTGTACCAGATGGGAACGATCTCCCAGATCAAACAGCTCGTGAAAATGCCGGGCGGTATCATCCGTGTGATGGTGGAAGGCGAAAAGAGAGCGGCGCTTCTCACTCTGTTTGAGGAGGGACCGTATCTGGAAGCTGAGGTCGAGGAAGCGCCGATGCAGGAAGAACAGCTTACCGACACTGTGAAGGAAGCCATGAGCCGGATCGTTAAGGAAAAATTAGAGGAATTCGGAAACGCGAATCCGAAGGCTGTGAAAGATTTTATCGGAAGTCTTCTTGTGATCACGGATCTGGAGCAGCTTCTGACCCAGACAGCAAATGAATTTCCGTGGGATTTTGCTGTGAAGCAGGAGATGCTGGAGTGTGATTACTGGAGCCATCTGTATGACCGGATCGTGTACTACCTGATGCGGGAACTCGAGATCCTTATGATCAAGCGGGATTATCAGGGAAAAGTGAAGGAGCACATCGATAAGAACCAGAGGGATTATATTTTAAGGGAAGAATTAAAAGTGATCCGTGAGGAACTGGGAGATGACAGCGGGACGGAAGATGCCGACGGATATATGGAACAGCTGGAAAAGCTGAACGCGGACAAGGAAACGAAGGAAAAGATCAAAAAAGAAATTCAGCGTTTCAAGGGTATGCCGGGAGGAAGTCAGGAGGCGAATGTTCTCCGTACCTATATCGAGACGGTGCTTGAGATGCCGTGGAAGAAGGTCTCAAGGGATAATCAGGATATCATTCACGCGAAAGAGATCCTGGAGGAGGATCATTATGGTCTGGAGAAGGTTAAGGACCGTGTACTGGAATTCCTTGCGGTCCGTGCCCTCACAAAGAAAGGCACAAGCCCGATCCTCTGCCTTGTGGGACCGCCCGGAACAGGTAAGACCTCCATCGCGAGATCGGTTGCCCGCGCCCTCGGAAAGAAGTATGTCCGGTTCAGCCTTGGCGGCATTCACGACGAGGCGGAGATACGCGGACACAGAAAGACATACGTGGGAGCGATGCCGGGCCGTATCGCCGATGCAATGCGTCAGGCAGGCGTGTCAAACCCGTTAATGCTTTTAGATGAGATCGATAAGGTCTCTGCCGACTATCGGGGAGATGTCTCCTCAGCACTTTTGGAGGTCCTTGATGGGGAGCAGAACGTGAAGTTCCGCGACCACTATCTGGAGATCTCGCTGGATCTCTCAGGCGTTCTCTTTATCGCGACGGCAAATGATGCGTCGACAATCCCGAGACCGCTCCTTGACCGTATGGAGGTTATCGAGGTATCCAGCTATACAGAGAACGAGAAGTTCCATATCGCAAAGAAGTATCTCATTCCGAAACAGTTAGAGAGAAACGGCCTTACGGAGGAGATGCTTTCCTTCAGCGATAAGGCATTGGAGAAGATCATCCACAACTATACGAGAGAGGCCGGTGTGAGAAATCTGGAGCGCCGGATCGGTGAGATCTGCAGAAAAGCGGCGAGGGAGTTTCTGGAAAAGAAGAAAAAAACTGTGCATATCACAGAGGGAAATCTTCAGAAGTATCTCGGAAAAGAGAAGATCACCTTCGAGAATGCCAATGAGGAGGACGAGGTCGGAATCGTAAGAGGTCTTGCGTGGACAAGCGTCGGCGGCGACACACTTCAGATCGAAGTGAATGTAATGCCGGGTGATGGAAAGCTCCAGATGACAGGACAGATGGGTGATGTCATGAAGGAATCCGCGCAGATCGCGCTGACTTACGTTCGTTCCGTGGCAGACCGGTACGGTGTGGAGAGCAGGTATTTTAAGGAACATGACCTGCATTTACATATCCCGGAGGGTGCCGTGCCGAAAGATGGTCCGTCTGCGGGCATTACGATGGCAACAGCCATGCTCTCCGCGGTGACCGGAAAGAAGGTTTGCGCAAGCGTTGCCATGACCGGTGAGATCACATTGAGAGGCCGGGTACTGCCGATCGGCGGTTTAAAGGAAAAGACATTGGCAGCAAGAATGGCACATATGAAGAAGGTTCTCGTGCCGGATAAGAACCGTCCGGATATGGCAGAGATCTCGAAGGAGATCACGAAAGGCATGGAGATCGTGTTTGTGAAGACTATGGATGACGTAGTACGCGAGGCGTTCGTGTAATGCCAGGATACAAAGGTTGGCGGCTTTCTGACAGGTCCTGCCTGTTGGAGGGCTGTTGACTCTGGTATGTAAAAACAAGGGTAACGGTTCTGAGGGTCTGCGCATGTGCCGCGCCGACTGTAAGAAAGCATAGTTTGACAGGCAGAAATCCCAGCGACAAAGTCATTCTGAAATGGATTTTTGCGTGTGACAAGGAAAGTGCTGAAGTGTTACATACAAGGAGAAATATATGGTAATCAGAAATGTGGAACTTGAGACCGTCTGCGGTGTGACGAGCACGCTGCCGGAGAACACGCTGCCGGAGTTCGCCTTCGCGGGAAAATCAAATGTGGGAAAATCTTCCCTGATCAACGCGCTCATGAACCGGAAGGCGCTGGCGAGAACGTCCTCCCAGCCGGGAAAGACCCAGACGATCAACTTTTATAATATCAACGGAGCTCTCTACTATGTGGATCTCCCCGGCTACGGTTACGCGAAGGTCCCGCAGTCTGAGAAGGTAAAATGGGGCAGGATGATCGAGAATTATCTCCACAAATCCCAGATGTTAAAGTGTGTTTTCCTTCTTGTGGACATCCGTCACGAGCCGTCCGCCAACGACAAGACCATGTACGACTGGGTCGTTTACAACGGATTCCGTCCGGTCATCATTGCCACAAAGCTTGACAAGATCAAGCGCAGCCAGATCCAGAAGCAGGTAAAACTCATCCGCACCGGTCTCGGCATGGAAAAACAGGATATCCTGATCCCGTTCTCCGCCGAGACAAAACAGGGCCGGGAGGACATCTGGAATCTTATTGACAAGATGGCAGCAGGAGAAGATCTTCTGACCGCCGAGGAGGAGATCCAGGCGGAGAAAGCTGCGGAGTGGGCGGCGAAGAAGGCGGCGAAAGAGGCGCAGCAGAACCTTTAAATTTTAGAAGTACTGAAAAACGGCACCCGCCGCAGAAATTTCCCTGCGGCAGGTGCCGTTTTCGCGTACAATTCAGAAAATTTGCCGGAGGCAGACTTCAAAACGCATATCTTAACCTTTCATCAAGGTCTTCATCACATAAGCGTAGATATCCTGACTCCGCTCCTTCCAGTGGCTGGCCATAGTCTCCGCTTGATCCTTGTCGGGGACGGAGAGGTCGAAGCCGATGAGGACAGATTTGCCTTCCCGGACTTCACAGTGGACGATATAGTCCTGATTTGTGGATTTATAGAAATCGGAGATGACGCCGACCTCGTTTCTTAAGCGGAATTTGTTCTCCTTTAAGTAGCTGTCGATATCCTCGATGATCGCCGGGGAGATATTGTTTCCGAAGAAGGAGAGAGTGTCATCGCCCTCTTTGGTGATCTCATAGCGGGAGGAGTTGTGGGTGGATTCCATCCGGATCAGCCCCGCTTCTTTCAGTTCGTTTAACGCCTGCTGGAGCGTAAAGTATGTCGTATATTCGTGATCCAGAAAGAAATCCGTGAGCTGGGAGTTTGTCAGCGGAAAATTGACGTGGTCCAGCATGTAGAGGATCATTAATTTGTAGAGCGTGATCGGATCAGATAACATACGCAGGGGCTCCTTTGGCAAAAAATCGTTGGTAACGGTGAAAAATACAGTTACACGGAATCCAGTGATCAGGCGGAACCGGTCTTACAGGCAGAACACGGGAAGCTCCTTTTAATCACTGCGAATACATCTATTTTACAGGTTTCCACAGCGGTATTCAAGCCCTTTTTCCTCCATCGTATGAAAAAGGTCGAAATTTGTAGTGAATTTGATCAGGAAATGTGCTATGATGATACCACGTAATAAATCAGCAGGTCTGAGCATATGCCTGCGATGACCATAAGAAAGTTCAGACCGGCAGCTGGTTCTGACGATGCGGAATCGGAAGCGTTGGCGGAACCTGCAGCCTTCGTACATAATCGGATTATAAATATAAGGTGAAAAATATATGAGAGAACGGATCATGCGCCTTTCCAGAGGAATCGTGGACGCGGAGATGCCGAAGCTGTTTCTGGATCCTGTGAAGATCGAGGAGACTCTGGGGAGCGATACGGTTTATAAAAGAGAGCTATACTTAGCAAGTGAGAACAATTTATATATCAAAGGCCTTGCCTACTCAAGCCACAGCCGTGTGAAGATCTTAAAGAGCGCCTTCGGAGGCCTGAGAAACCATATTGTCTACGAAGTCGACACCTCCTGGTGCGAGAACGGAGACCTGATCAAGGGAAACTTCACGCTTGTAACAAACAGCGGAGAACTGGAGGTTCCTTTTCTTTTTCGTGTGGAAATGATCGAGTCTGTCCGTGTCCTGTCCACATTAAAATCTATGGATGATTTTGTGGAGCTGGCGAAAAAGGATATGGAACTGGCGCTGCGCCTCATGGAGTACCGGGATTTTACGGAAGCGCCGCTTTTTAAGGATCTGCGGATCCGCACGATCTATGAAGGATTAAGGGGACACGGAAACCGCCAGAATGCCCTGGAGGAATTCTTTCTGGCGACAGGAGTGAAGGAACCCATCGAGCTGACCTTATCCACGGCAAAGAAGATCTATGACAAGCCGAAGGATATCGTGAATGACAAGGTCGTCCTGCGGAAAAATACCTGGGGCTATCTCTACATGGAAGTCCGCGCTGACGGCGATTTCATCGAGATCCCGAAGAAGGTCATCACTCAGGCGGATTTCGAAGAGGACCGTCTGGATCTGCGATTCAGGATCCACCCGGAGAGGATGCACAAGGGAAAGAACCTCGGTGCGATCCGCCTTCTTACCGTCCACGGTGACACCGTGATCCGGATCGAGGCTATGGGAGAGGAGCCGGATCGAAAGCGCGCTGAGGGCGAGATCAGCAAAGCCGGTGTCTGCCGGTACATGAAACTCCGTGAGGCCTACGAGAGCGGTCTCTACGAGAAAAAAGCTGTCCTCGGAAAGATCCAGAACGAGCTGGATGCCATTCGCGGCGCAAACGGCGGTTCTGTGATCCTGTCCCTCCTGCAGGCGGAGACTTATCTGGACGCGGAGAGACCGGATCAGGCGGCTTTATGTCTGGACGATGCGTGGGATACCGTTTCTGCCCTCAGAGACCGGATCGGAACACTCTATTGTTATTACCAGTACCTGCAGTACCGTCTGGAACCGGACGAGGAGAAGAAGGACGCTGTGGTCCGCCTGTTCAGGAAAAAGCTGGAGGACGTCAACGGCCGGTTCTATCTGCAGCTTTTGCAGTTAAAGATGCTGCCGGAGATGTACGAGGAGGAGGAAGCCCTCGCGGAGAGCTTTAAGATGCAGTATAAGAATGGCTGCCGCAGCCCGTTCCTCTATATTGAGACGGTGCGTCTCTTCGGGAAGAATCCGGAACTCTTAAAGACGATGGATGCCTTTGAGATCCATGCCCTCTACTACGGAGTCATGAATGGCCTCGTGGGGCAGGAACTGGCGGAGCGGATCTGCGCGCTGGCGCCGGGAGCGAAGTTCTTCCACCGCCTGTATTACCGCCTGCTTGCAAAGCTCTACGAGAAATACCCGACGAAGGACATGCTGACGGCGGTGTGCTGTCTGTTAATTAAGGGAAATGTCCGCGGAAAAGAGAGCTTCTCCTGGTATGAGAAGGGAATCAATGAGGAGATCAGCCTCACGAGGATCTACGAATATTTCCTCTACGCTCTGCCGGATGATTATGAGAAGATGATGCCGCGTCAGGTACTGCTGTACTTCTCCTATGAGTGCGCCCATCTGGACCAGAAGAGCCGTGCAGCCCTCTATGCCAATGTGGCGGCCTATATTCCGCAGGACGATCCGCTCTATAAAAAGTACGAGCGGGAGATGGAAAAGTTTGCCATGGAGCAGCTTTTCGAGTCCCGGATCAACAGGAGACTTGCGGTGATCTACAAACATATCATTTACCGCGATATGATCGATAATCAGGTGGCCCGGGTGCTGCCCGGTATCTTAAAGGCAAACCGGATCCAGGTGAAGGATGCGGCGATGAAGTATGTGATCGTTTCCAACGAGATCCTGACCGGTGAGGATGCCTACCCGTTGCAGAATCAGACCGCCTATGTGCCGTTGTTCTTTGAAGACAGCGTGATCATGTTCCAGGATACCTTCGGAAACAGGTACATGGACGTGGAATATACGAAGGAGCCGGTTCTCGATGAGAAGGAACTGGAAGAAAAATGCTTTGAGATGTACCCGGACCACCCGATGTTAAAGATGAAGGCGTGTCTGGAGATCATGGAGAAAAAGGACCTTGAGAAGGAAGATGTGACCGGGATCGAGACTGTTCTGGATACACTCCCGGTGAAGCCGGCCTACCAGCAGAAAATGCTGACGAGGATCATTTCCTACTACCGTGCGGCGCTTTTCGGCGACGATGAGGCCATGGATGCGGAGGGTGGAGCGTACCTCTTAAAGCTTGACAAGAGGACACTCTCCAGACCGGAACGTGTGGATGTCTGCGAGACACTGATCGTCCAGAATTACATGGTTCAGGCATACGAGATGATAAAGGAGTTCGGCGAGGAGCAGATCCGTGTGAAACGTCTCGCGGCTCTGGTATCCCAGCTGATCTTAGACCGGATGTTCGAGGAGGATGACCTGCTCCTCCACCTTGCGGGGCGTGTATTTTCGGACGGACACGGGGACAGCGTGATCCTGGATTATCTCTGCGAGCATTATAACGGCAGCGGGGAATCTATGTTCAGGATCCTTGCGGAAGCAGTGAAGACCCATGTGGAGACATACGACCTTGAGGAGCGCCTGCTGGCCCAGTGCCTTTTCTCCGGCTGTGAGAAGCATATGGACACGGTATTTGACCTTTACGCGTCGAGAAAAGAGACCAGTGATGTGATCGTGAAGGCGTACTTTACAGTGAAGTGTACGGAATACTTCCTGCGTGACACAGTCCCGGGGGATAAGGTATTCGCGTATCTGGAAGGCGCGATCCACGGTATGGAGCTTCGGAAGGTGCCGGAGATCTATCTTCTGGCGCTGGCGAAATTTTATTCGACTCTGGCACAGATCACTGAGGAGCAGAAGGCCCTGCTATCCCGGATGATGGATATCCTTTCCGCCAGAGGTATGGTATTCGCGTGGTACAAGGATCTTGCAAAATATGTGGATATGCCGGGCGAGGTCATGGATAAGGAGATCATCGAGTACCATGGACGACCGGACGGAAGACCGATCTTAAAGATCCGGATCCTGCCGGACGAGGAAGAGTTCCATGAGGAAGAGATGAACATGGTCTATAAAGGGATCTATGTGCGCCAGAAACTCCTGTTTGATGGTGAGATCATGGAGTACGAGATCTGGGAGAATGAGGACGGAAGACTGGTGAAAAAGGCGGAGGGCGAAGTGACCTGCAGCGAACCGGCAACGGGGGATAAAGGAAACCGCTTCACGGCTTTAAATGCCATGAACCTCTATCTCGGAATGAAGGATGACCGGAAATTAAAAGAAAGCATGACAGAATACGTGATGGATAGTCAGACCGCGAAAAAGCTGTTCCGTCTGGCATAATGAGGACAAATAAATGGAGAAACTGATCGTTGGCATCGACCTCTGTGATACCTACACTCAGGCGGCTGTTCTGGGCCGTGAGGAGGCGTGGATGCTCCCGACCGTCATCTGCAGAAAAAAATCCGCGGAAGAGTGGTATGTGGGGGAAGATGCATATAAATATACGCTGGTGGGCGAGGGCGTCATCGTTGATAAGCTCCTAAGCCTGGCAGCAAAAGAAGGAACATCCACCATTGGAGGCGTAAAGTACGGTGGAATGGAACTGCTGCAGAGATTTTTAGGCAGCATCCTCGCCATGGTGCGTGCGGAGTATGCCGGACAGAGGATCGATGAGCTGGTCATCAGCCTCAAAAATTTGGAGATGAAGCTTTTGGAGGGACTTACGGCCAGCGTGGAAGCTCTTGGGATCCCGAGAGAAAATGTCCATATCGCAAGCCACACGGAATGCTTCGTCTACTATGTGCTGAACCAGAGAAGAGATGTCTGGGGCGGTCAGGTTGGCATGTTTTCCTTATCCGATGAGGACCTGCGTTACTATGAACTGAAGGTCACGAGAGGACCGCGCCGGATGACAGCCATCGCGGAGCATGAGGAGCTGGAAGAGGGCTTCAGCCTCAGCGTTCTCGATACAGGCTCCGGGGCAAAGATGGCAGACAAGATCCTGTGCGCCTGCGGAGAGCGGTTTTTACAGAAAAAGATCTTTTCCTCGATCTTCCTGACGGGAAAAGGTTTCGCGAGAACCGACTGGGCGCCGGAATTTATGAAGCAGATCTGTAACCGGAGAAGAGTCTTCGTGGAGACAGCTATCTTCGCAAAAGGTGCGGCCATGAAGGCTGAGGATTACTTAAACGAGAGCGGTTCCGGATCCTTTGTATGTCTCTGCGAGGGAAAATTAAAGTCCACAGTCTCTCTGGAGGTTATGAAGCGGGATACAAAGACGGAGATCAGTCTGGCATCCGCCGGTGAGAGCTGGTACGAGGCGAGAAGTGTGGTGGAAGTGATCCCGGACGGGGAGAAGGAGATCTGCTTTACGATCACACCGCAGCAGGAGCCGAAGAAAAAACGGACCGTGAAGATCCCCCTGGAGGGATTCCCGGACCGCCCGAATAAGACGACGAAGATCCGGGTGGCTGTGGGATTCTTAGATGAGAAGACTATGGTGGTCAAGCTCACGGACCAGGGATTTGGGGAACTGTTCCCGAAAACGGACGCGGTGGTCCGTCAGGAGGTGACATTATGAGCCTGATTCTCTGCAGACAGGAACCGGTAACGGTTCCGCTTTATATCGAGGATCTTGGGATCCATCTCTACTCCTCCCAGGAGCTCTGCTATGTGATCTACAACAATCCGCTGCTGGTGCTGGAGGGATTTATTGATAAACGCCTGACTGAGTTTTTAAGAAGCGAGCTTCGGATGCCGTTTCTTGCGGAACGGGTGGAAAAATGGATGGACAGCCACGGGGCAACGGAGGAGATCCTGTACCTGATCCTCAAGGAATGCAATTATTATACCCCGAAGGAGCAGGCGGCTTACCGACAGACCGTGAACGGACTGAAAAAACTCTCAGAGGAAGAGTACGAGAAGCGCCGCGCAGATTATTTCTATGGTCTGGATCTTTTCGGAAAAGCGGTCACGATCTACGAGCAGATCTTAGATGGGGCCGGACGCCATCTCTCCGGGGATTTCCGGGGAAAAGTCTGGAACAATATCGCGGCCTGCTACGCGAAACTCTTCTGTTACCAGAAAGCTATGCATGCCTACGAGAATGCCTGGAATGCGAAGCCGGAGGCGGAGTATGTGAAACGCATGTACTTCCTCACGATACTGAATCCGGAGCTTTCGCTTAAGGATAAATTCCGGGAGATGATCGGGGAGGACGATAAGGAAGTCTGGAATAAAGAAGTGGAAGAGGCGAGAGAAGAGTCAGAGAAGGCGCCGGAGACGCTGAAGCTTGCCGCCGTATTCGAGAAAGACCCGGCTGGCCGGATCGCAGCGGCGGGGGATATCCTGAATCAGTGGAAGATGGAATACAGGAGAATGCTGTAGTTTCCCTTGACATTTTATCAGGATTCTACTATATTATGTAAGAGCGGCCGGAAAAATCAGATGACCGTGATATGGAACAGGCGGCTGATAAAGAGACCTGCTCCATGGAATATAAGAAAGGCTGGGAAGAAGAGGAGTACATTTTCTGCACCTTCAGAGAGGACTGATCACAGGCTGGAAGTCGGTCCGGGAATGCAAAAATGGAAGGTAGCTTCGGAGCCGGAATGGTGAAATAAAAAGTAGCTGTTCCCGGGGAGAGACCTCGTTAAGAACGAAGAGATGCTGTTTGGAGGATCGTTCTGGATCCGGACAGTAAATAAAGGTGGTAACGCGGTGATTCGCCCTTTGCATGAGAGTGCAGAGGGCTTTTCTTATATGAGTAAGCAGGGCGATAGCCCGGATTACGAATGTTGGCAGCAGCTGAGGGAGTGCCCGGCAGGCGCACAGCAGCAGCCTTTCGAGAGGAGTACATGATGGTAAAAAAAGATGCAAAACAGAAAAAAGTACGGATCACGAACTGCGAGACCTGCACCTTTTACACATATGATGACGAGTATGGATATTATGTCTGTGAGGCAGATCTCGACGAGGACGAGATGTCCGCGTTCCTCCGCGGAAGTGACTTTTCCTGCGGTTTTTACCAGGCAGATGATGAGTACGCTGTTGTAAGAAAACAGATGTAAACGAGATAATTTTGTGAGTCTGCGCATTTTGCGCTGATAATAAAAAAGTAAATTGAAAAGCAGTAACTGCTCCACATTTTTGCAGTTACAAAAAAGAAACATGTTGATAAAGTTTTAAGGAGAAGACCATGAAAGAACTGGAAAAGACCTACAATCCGGCGGACATTGAGGACCGTCTGTACCAGAAATGGCTGGACAACAAATATTTCCACGCTGACGCGGAGAGAGGAAGACGCGAGGGCAAAAAGCCGTTCACGATCGTAATGCCGCCGCCGAATATCACAGGACAGCTCCATATGGGACATGCCCTCGACAATACGATGCAGGATATCCTGATCCGTTACAAGAGAATGCAGGGCTATGAGGCACTCTGGCAGCCGGGAACGGACCATGCGGCGATCGCTACCGAGGTCAAAGTCATCGACAAGTTAAAAAAAGAGGGCATCAACAAGAATGACCTTGGACGTGAGGGATTCTTAAAAGAGGCCTGGAAATGGAAAGATGAGTACGGCACACGGATCATCAAACAGCTCCACAAGCTCGGCTCCTCCGCTGACTGGGACAGAGAGCGTTTCACCATGGACGCAGGCTGTTCTGAGGCTGTTTTAGAAGTATTTACACGCCTTTATGAAAAAGGATATATCTACAAAGGATCCAGGATCATCAACTGGTGTCCGGTCTGCAAGACATCCATCTCCGATGCTGAGGTAGAGCACAAGGAGCAGGACGGCTTCTTCTGGCACATCAACTACCCGATCGTGGGTGAAGAGGGAAGATTTGTCGAGATCGCCACAACGAGACCGGAGACACTGCTCGGCGATACCGCCGTTGCTGTAAACCCGGAGGACGAGCGTTACAAAGACATCATCGGAAAGATGTTAAAGCTTCCGCTCACAGACCGCGAGATCCCGGTGATCGCCGACGAGTATGTTGACAAGGAATTCGGAACCGGCTGCGTAAAGATCACACCGGCCCACGACCCGAATGACTTCGAGGTCGGAAAACGCCACAACCTGGAAGAGATCTGCATCATGAACGATGACGCGACCATCAATGTTCCGGGCAAGTATTTCGGCATGGACCGCTACGAGGCGAGAAAAGCCATGGTCGAGGACTTAAAGGAAATGGGCCTTCTCGTAAAAATCGTTCCGCACAGCCACAACGTTGGTACCCACGACCGCTGCGGCACAACTGTAGAGCCGATGGTAAAACCGCAGTGGTTTGTAAAGATGGATGAGATGGCAAGACCGGCCATCGAGGCATTAAAGAGCGGCAAATTAAGATTCGTTCCGGAGAGTTTCGGTAAGACATATCTCCACTGGCTTGAGGGGATCCGCGACTGGTGTATCTCCAGACAGCTCTGGTGGGGACACAGAATCCCGGCTTACTACTGTGAAGAGTGCGGCGAGATGACCGTTGCGAAGATGATGCCGGAGAAGTGCCCGAAGTGCGGCTGCACACATTTAAAGCAGGATGAGGACACCCTTGATACCTGGTTCTCCTCCGCGTTATGGCCGTTCTCCACACTGGGCTGGCCGAAGGATACAGATGAGATGAAGTACTTCTATCCGACCGACGTTCTCGTTACCGGATACGATATCATCTTCTTCTGGGTCATCCGTATGGTATTCTCGGGACTTGAGCAGACAGGCGAGTGCCCGTTCAATACTGTCCTGATCCATGGTCTTGTCCGCGATTCTCAGGGACGCAAGATGAGTAAGTCCTTAGGAAACGGTATCGATCCGTTAGAGGTGATCGACAAGTACGGCGCGGATGCTCTCCGTATGACACTTATGACAGGAAACGCACCGGGCAACGATATGCGTTTCTACTGGGAGAGAGTCGAGGCCAGCAGAAACTTCGCAAACAAGGTATGGAACGCAAGCCGTTTCATCATGATGAATATCGAGAAAGCGCCGGCAGGCGAGGCAAAGCTTACAGACCTCACAGCAGCAGATAAATGGATCCTCTCCAAGGTCAATGACCTTGCGAAGGAAGTAACGGAAAACATGGACAAGTACGAGCTCGGAATCGCTCTCCAGAAGGTCTACGACTTCGTATGGGAGGAATTCTGTGACTGGTATATCGAGATGGTAAAACCGCGTCTCTGGAACGATGAGGACCGGACGAAGGCGGCTGCGATCTGGACCTTAAAGACGGTTCTGATCAATTCCTTAAAGCTCTTACATCCGTTCATGCCGTTTATCACAGAAGAGATCTTCTGCAATTTACAGGATGAGGAGCCGTCCATCATGATCTCCTCCTGGCCGGTATATAAGGAAGAGTGGAACTTCGCGGCAGACGAGCACGCGGTAGAGGTCATCAAAGAGTCTGTCCGCGCGATCCGTAATGTGCGCACATCCATGAACGTTCCGCCGAGCAGAAAGGCAAAAGTATTTGTTGTGACTGAGGATGCCGATCTCACGGATATCTTCGAGAACAGCCGTGTATTCTTCAGTACCCTTGCTTCCGCCAGTGAGGTAGTGATCCAGAAGGATAAGACAGGAATCGGTGAGGACGCTGTATCCGCAGTGATCCCGAAGGCAGCGATCTATATGCCGTTCGCTGAGCTTGTCGACATCGAGAAGGAGACCGAGCGCTTAAAGAAGGAAGAAGAGCGCCTCACAAAAGAGCTTGCCCGCGTAAACGGAATGCTTGCAAACGAAAAGTTCGTAAGCAAGGCACCGCAGGCGAAGATCGATGAGGAGAAGGCAAAACTTCAGAAGTACACCGAGATGATGGAGCAGGTAAAGACTCGTCTGGCTCAGCTTGGTAAGTAATCGATGAAAATATGACCATGGCATGAAAGTGCTGAATGGTTTCAGCAGGAAAGGACAGCGGGTGGAACATGACCTGCTGTCAGGGCAGCCGCAGGTTTTATAGCCTGTGGCTGTTCATTTTATGGGAGGAGCATCGGCAAAAGCGGTTCCTGTTTGTTCAGGGCTGGAACAGGAACCGATACAGCAATCCTGTCGAATCTTTCCGACATGTTCTGGTTGCAAAAAATACCATAAACAGGTATCATAAGTGAAAGAAACGCTGCCGTTTACGGCATATATTTTCTGTACCGAGAATAACGCCAGACAGCGTTCCGATTGCAGGTCACAACAGGAGGCGATTTCTTGGAGTACATAACGATGCAGGAAGTCTGGGATCAGATCGAGGCGATCCCGGGATATGCGAGAAAAAAGAGCAGTCTTTTAAAAGTACGGGAATTTCTTGGTCTTCTTGGAGAACCGGACCGGGAATTTCAGGTGATCCATGTGGCGGGAACCAACGGAAAGGGTTCCGTCTGTGCATTCCTCACCTCCATGATCCGGGAAGCAAAAATTCCCTGCGGGACATTCGTGTCCCCTCATCTTGTGGATATCCGGGAGCGGTTCCTTATAAACGGGGAGATAGTCCCGGAGCCGGATTTTATCAGGGCATTTCTGGAGGTACAGCATGCCTGCAGAATATGGGAAAGGAGAGGAGAGCCCCATCCCACCTATTTTGAATTTTTATTTTACATGGGACTCTGCATATTCCGGAACGCGGGTGTGAGGGTGCTCGTGTTAGAGACAGGAATGGGCGGAACTTACGATGTGACGAATGTTGTGGAAAATCCGCTTGTCTCCGTCATCACGTCCATCAGCATCGATCATACAGCGTTTTTAGGATCCACGATCCCGGAGATCACGGCACATAAAGCGGGGATCATGAAGTCCCGGCGTCCTGTGGTGTATGATGACAGTTCATCGGAAGCAGCGGCGGTGATCTTTGCGAAAGCAAAGGAGATGAAATCTGAAGGATTTCCAGTGACGCCGGATGAAGTCTGTCGCGGGATCCGGCCTTGTCTCGTAAAATCTCCGGATCCGGGCGTGGCAGGACATCAGGAAATGAGCTTTTCCTATCGTGGTGAAGAGATTTTGTTTGAGATCCCATTTGCAGCTCCCTACCAGCTCATGAACGCAGCTCTGGCGATCCGGGCATTGGAGGTTTCCGGACTTCCGGTGGCGCCTGGACAGGCGGCAGAGGGAGTAAAAAAGGCAAAATGGCCTGCAAGAATGGAGGAGATCAGCACTGGTGTCTACCTCGACGGGGCCCACAATGCGGATGGGATCCGGGCATTTCTCGACGCGGCCTGCAGATTAAAGGAACTTCGGAAGCCGGATCATGTGCGGATCCTGTTTGCGGTCTCCGCGGACAAGGATCATCAACGGATGCTGCGTGAGATTGCAGAGCGGCTGAAACCGGATCTGTGGATCTTATCGAAAATGGAGTCACACCGGACCCTCTCCGTGGAGGATTTGGAAGCGGCGGCAGAAAAGCTGCGGGCGGAATATGGAGAAGAGACGGAGTACCGGGTGAGCCGGGATGTGAAACATGCCGTGAAGGAATTGCTTGGCCTGCATGGGGAACGGGATCTCTCGCTTATCGTGGGGTCACTGTATCTTGCAGGGGAAGTAAAGGAACAGATCAGCAAAAGCACAAGTTAACCGGACCGTTCCGGTATGCGGCAAATAAAGCAGAACAGGGAACCGCAGATTTGATCAACAGAGCATTTTCAGGTGCAGATTGATCTGCGGTGAGTGCCGGTGACAGAATGCTGTTGCCGGGGCATCAAAGGAGGAAGAAAAATGATCAACTTTGAGGAAGAGATCGAGCGCTTCAAGCCGAGCCTTGAGGTGGAGGCGGTCAGCGACGCCATCGTAAAGAGTGACCTCACAGATATGGCAGATATTATGATGGACATCATGAAGGATATCAAAAAGGAAAAGTAATATATGGATGAGATGCAGAAGATCCAGTACGCGGCCAACAGCTACTACAACCGCGGTCTGGAAATGGCAAAGGAGAGAAACCTTTCCGGGGCGGCGAGATTCTTAAAACGCGCCCTGCAGTTTAATAAATACCACACGGATGCCAGAAACCTTCTTGGACTGATCTTTTACGAGATGGGTGAGACGTCAGATGCGCTGATCCAGTGGGTCATCAGCATCAATCTCCAGCCGGACGGAAACCGGGCAGACTATTACCTCGATGAGGTCCAGAGAAAGCCGGGACAGCTTGAGATCGCGAGCCAGATGGTGAAGAAGTTCAATCAGGCATTATTCTATGCCCAGAATGACAGTGATGATCTGGCGGTCCTGCAGCTTAAGAGGATTGTCGACGAGAAGCCGAACTTCGTGAAAGCGCATCTGCTTCTGGCGCTTCTCTACATGGAGCACGGGGACTACACGAAAGCCGGAAAATCCCTGTTCAAGGTACTTCAGATCGATAACAATAACGAGAAAGCCACCCGGTACATGGAGTACGTAAAGAGCCGGACCGGAAAGGCGGAGGTCGAGAAGCGGAAGATGAAGAACGCGTTTTCCCACAGGGAGATGCAGGACGATGACGTTATTCTGCCTCCGACCTACAAGGAGAACACGGGCTGGCAGTCCATCATCAACATCGGTATCGGTCTTGTCCTGGGGGCGGTCATGGTCGTGTTCCTCATTATGCCGGCGAGGGAGCGAACGTTAAACTATGAACATAATCAGGAGATGCAGTCCTACACGGATAAGTTAAATCTCGCGAACCAGGAGACGGACAAGTTGAAGCTCCAGATTGAGGATTACCAGAAGCAGAAGGAGGACGCGGAAGGCCAGTTAAATGACTTAAAGGGCGATTCCGGAAGCACGGTGAACCAGTACGCGGCGCTCGCAAAGATCCTGGACGCGTACCGCAAAGGGGATACGAACACGGCGGTTCTGACTTATGTGGATATGGATCAGTCGAAGATCACGGATGACAGCTCTGTGGCGATCTTAAATGAAATCAAGGCGGACATGGATGCCAACGCCCCGGCAGTCCTTATGGCGGCAGCAGCCCAGTCAAACTCTGTCGGGGACTACGACTCAGCGCTCCGCTATTATGAGAGATACATGGAATTCAACGACAAGAACCCGGAAGTCATCTACAACATGGGAATGGTATACAAGGCAAAGGGCGATACCGACAACGCGAACCAGATGTTCGGACAGGTCATCATGAACTTTGCGGATTCGGAGTTTGCGGAGAAGGCGAAGGAAGAGAGAGGATACTAAGGAGCAATTCTGGTTTCTGTTTCACAGAGAGTGTATAGAGGTTCGTTGATAAAACTTACTTCAAAAAAACTTAAAAGAGACTTTACAGAAGAAAATACTGTGAGGTCTCTTTTTTGTTGTTTCAGACTAGAAAACTACAGGAGAATGGATTTAGAAAGCTGTTTTGAGGTAAGAAAAATTTGTGAAAATCAGCCTCGCATTGGGATACAGGCTGTGGGCTGAATTTGGCTGCAAAATTTTGAAATGGGAGGAAAAATTTATGGAAGATTCATTCGTATACGAGGCAAAAGGCCCCACACTCATCATTCATTTGCCGAAGGAGTTCGACCATCACAACTGCCGGAATCTGAGATATGAGACGGACCTTCTGATGGCGGAAAATTATGTCTCCAGAATCATTTTCGATTTTACGCGTACCCGGTTCATGGACAGCTCCGGCATCGGCGTCCTCTTAAACCGCTACAAGCAGATGAAAGCAGGCCATACCAGTTTTTACGGTGCCTGCCCGCAGGTGATGCGGGTCTTAAAGGTTGCGGGAATTCTGGGGCTGATGCATCAGTATGAGTCAAAAGAAGAAGCAATCTACAGCAGGGAGGTATAGGGATGGAAGAGACAGGACAGACCGTACAGGAAACGCCGAAAGTACAGGCAGAGCAGACTGGAGAGAACGGGAAAAATGTAGGAATGCCGGAGTGTGAGACTATGGAACTCATTATGGAGAGCCGGTCGGAGAACGAGGAGTTCGCGAGAGTCGTGGCAGCCGTTTTTGCAAGCCGCCTGGATCCGACGTTGGAGGAACTGGACGATATCAAGACCGCCGTCTCAGAGGCAGTGACGAACGCGGTGATCCACGGATACCGGGGACAGGAAGGAAAGATCTATCTTTCGGCGACGGCATGGGAAAAGGAGCGGCTGTTTTCTGTGACGGTGCGGGATGAGGGAGTCGGGATCCGTGACGTGGAGCAGGCCATGGAACCCATGTTCACCACATGTCCGGAGGACGGGAGGTCCGGCATGGGATTCTCCTTCATGGAGGCCTTCATGGACCGGGTGGAGGTGGTCTCCGCACCGGGAAAGGGAACCTCCGTCACCATGAAAAAGAAGATCGGCAGGTGACGGGATGGCGGACACTGCGGAACTCTTAAAACGTTCACACGCAGGGGATAAAGAGGCGAGGGACCGCCTCGTCATGGAGAACGCGGGCCTTGTCTGGAGTATTGTCCGGAGATTTATCGGGAGAGGACCGGAACCGGATGACCTGTTCCAGATCGGGAACATCGGTCTTATAAAGGCCATCGACCATTTCGACACAGAACTGGGCGTCCGGTTTTCCACCTATGCCGTTCCCATGATCACCGGGGAGATCAGGAGATTTCTCCGGGATGACGGGATGATCAAGGTCAGCAGGCCGCTAAAGGAACTGGCGGGAAAAGTCGGGGCGGCGAGAGAAAAGCTGGAGGCGGACCTCGGGCGGGAGCCGACAGTGGAGGAGCTTGCAAGGTCGGTGGGAGCCAGCCGTGAGGAGGTTGCGGCATCCATGGAAGCTGGGGCGAGAGTCGGATCCATCTACGAGCCCTTCGATGCCGGGGATGAATCCGGAGGCTGTCTGGCGGATAAGATCGCGGAAAAGACATCGGAGAATGACAGGGTCCTGGACCGGATCGTGCTGGCGGAGCTTTTATCCGGTCTCGGGGAGAAGGAACAGCAGATCATAAAAATGCGGTATTTTGAAAATATGACCCAGACCGTGATCGCAGGGCGGCTTGGAATCTCCCAGGTGCAGGTGTCGCGGCTGGAGAAGAAGATCTTGAGGGAGATGAGGGAGAGACTGACTTCATAAAAGATGAAAATGATTCTGCTCATGGTTATGTATAATGTCCGTTGATTCGGAACATCCTATTTGCGTAAAGCAATGCGATAAACAGGATGAGAAGGTGGAATATTATGAAACCGTTAAAGGACTACGTGGAGATCATTTTTGCGGTGCTGGCGCTGGCAGGACTGGTGTTTGTGTTCTGGTATTTTCTCGTGGCGGTCCCGGCAAAGAAAGCGGAGCAGTCGGGGACATTCGTGATGGTGCCGGGGACGGAAATGGAAGTCTGCCGAGGCACTGTCACAGGGGTTTTAAAGACCATTGGGGATATGGACAGAAAGCCGTGGAGCGCATGAGCAGCACGACGATCTACTTAAAGCTTCCCCAGGTGAAGGAAGTTTATGAGCCGGAAGTGTACCTCGGAATGATCGCCGATGTCCACAGCAGCGACAGGGCTGCGGAGGCGAAGGCGAAAGCCGTGAAAATCACCTCATTTTCCGGGAAGGGAAAAGAGGCAGTGTTTGTTGGAAATGTCATGGAACTCGTGGAAAAGATCGAGAAGACCGGCCAGAATATCCAGGTGGACAATGTCGGGGAATCGGATTTCGTGGTCACATACCGGGCAGGGAAGAAGAAAAGTCTGGTATGGGAGTGGATGAAGACGGCCATGGTGTCCGCGGTGGCGTTTTTCGGGGCGGCGTTTGCCATCATGACATTCAACAACGACGCAAACGTGACGGATGTGTTCGCGAAGTTCTATGAGATGATCATCGGGACCCGGGCGGAAGGGCCGACGATCCTGGAGGCGTCCTACTCCGTGGGACTGGCCCTGGGGATTTTATTGTTCTTCAACCATTTCGCCTCCTGGAAGATCACGGTGGACCCTACGCCCATAGAGGTGGAGATGCGGCTCTACGAGGAGAACTTAAATAAGACGTTGATCAAAAATGGCGGGAGAAAGGAGTCAGGGGTCGATGTATCTTAAGCTTGGGATTCTGGCCTTTGCAGGCCTCGGTGCCGGGGCAGTGATCGCTGCCGGGATCTTTGCCTTCCTCGCCATCATCGGCGTGTTCCCGAGACTCATCGGCGTGACCCACACAGCGGGGCATGTGATCCTCTACGAGACGCTTCTGATCCTCGGGGGAACATGGGGGAATCTGGCGGACTTCTACAGCGTGGCATTTCCGTTCCCTGGAAAGTTTGTGCTCGCAGTGTGTGGGACGGCTGTCGGAATTTTCGTGGGATGCCTTGTGATGTCTTTGGCGGAAACGCTAAAGGCACTGCCGATCCTGAACCGCCGGATCGGGCTGGCGGTGGGGCTGCAGTATGTGATCCTGGCGGTGGCTGCGGGAAAGGCATTTGGATCGGCAGTGTATTTTCTGCGGGGATTCGGATGATTTATCTCAGTGGGAGTCTGATCTCCGACTGAGATAAACGCTTCGCGAGGATGCGCAGTGATTCTGATAGGAATCTGTCAGCTTCGCTGACCAGAATCACGCGCCAAGTCTCACGAACGTTCAATTTGAAAGTATACATGGAGGAATTTATGGAGATCGATAAGAAAGAGTACGGAAAATATGTGAAGCAGGTGACACCGGTCCACAACACCTGGAAGAACCTCTGGCGGGCGTTTCTCGTTGGCGGACTGATCTGCATGCTGGGACAGGTATTCACATCCGTCTACATGTCCTTCGGGATCGAGAAAGAGAGCGCGGCGGCGTGGACGACATTGAGTCTCATCGGCCTCAGCGTGATCCTGACGGGGTTTCATGTGTACCAGAAGATCGTAAAATTCGGTGGAGCCGGAGCCCTGGTTCCCATCACAGGATTTGCGAATTCCGTGGTGTCCCCGGCAATCGAGTACAAGGCGGAGGGCCATGTCTTCGGGATCGGCTGCAAGATCTTTACGATCGCGGGACCGGTGATCCTCTACGGGATCCTTGCGAGCTGGGTGCTGGGGATGGTGAAGTATTTCTGGAGATACTTGTAAAAGAACCGGCAGGAACGTATAATGGAGAGAGAAGATGCGGCGGCTGTGTAGCATATGAACAGCGTCAGCATGGAATAAGCGGAGGAAAACGTGAAATCAGTATCGATCTATACGCTCACAAGAAACCAGAATATTTCCTGCGTCCAGAAGCTGGAGAGACAGATGTCGGGGCGTGGGTACTTTTTGAAGATGCGGGAGTGGGAGCTTGACAGCATGAAGGCCTTTGTGAGGGAATTGGAGACGCATATGGACGAGGTGTATGCGCTTTGGTTCTTTTACTCGTTTCAGATTCCGAGACTGGGAAAGGAGTTTGACCTTCTGCAGATCAGGGAGGACCAGATCGTGAATGTGGAGCTGAAGAGCGGAGCAGTCTCCGATGAGGCACTGCGGAAACAGTTGATACAGAACCGATATTATCTCGCGGTGCAGGGAAAGACGATCCGGTCCTATACATATATCAGCAGCCAGAACCGACTTGTCCGCCTTACGAACCACGACCGGATCGTGGACGCGGACTGGGAACAGCTTTGCGCGGATCTGAGGGATGGAGGAAAGGACTATGAGGGCGATGTGGAGGAGCTGTTTCAGGCGGAACTGTATCTGATCTCGCCTCTCACAGAGCCGGAGCGATTCCTGAACAAGGAATATTTCCTGACTGCCCAGCAGCGGGATATTGAACGCCAGATCTTAAAGAAAATCCGGGCGGAGCGGACCGGGGCGTACTGGTTTACGGGACTTCCGGGGACGGGAAAGACGCTGCTGCTCTACGATATCGCTATGAAGCTTTCCGGGAAGCAGAGGGTCTGCATGATCCACTGCGGGGAGAGCAAGAAGGACTGGAAGCGGCTTCATGAGAGACTCCGGCGGGTGGAGTATCTGCCAGATTCCGAAATTGGGGCGGAGTGCGGTCTGGAAGAGTGTTCCGCGGTTCTGGTGGATGAGGCACATCTTCTTGAGCCTGGGGCGAGGGAGCTGCTGGCTGGGATCAGTAGCCGGCGGCCGGTGATCTTTTCCGGGGACTGCGAGGATGTGATCTCGCCGGATGAGCTGGGGGAGAGCGCTGAGATGGTGTGGAAATCTGTGCCGGGTGTGCAGACATTCCGGATGACGAACCGGATCCGGACGAACGCAGAGCTGTCTGTTTTTATCCAGAATATGATGCGCCTGACCAGAGGAAAGGGGAGACGGATGTATCCCCATGTCTCGGCTGGGTACGGGAATGATGAGGAGGAAGCAGAGAAGCTTTTAAAAGGGTATCTGGCGCTGGGATATCGGTATTTTGAGGAGAATGCCGGGAGCAGCGAGGATGTGGAGCGGCTTGTCGTTTTGCTGGATGAGAGATATTTTTATGATGAGACGGGATATCTGCGGTCTGGGAACCGGAGTGTAAGGCGGCTGTTTCACAGGCTGAACCAGGCAAAGGAGGAGCTGGCATTTGTGGTGAAAAAGAATGAGGCGGTGTACTCGGTGATTTTGGGGCTGCTTCAGGCGATGTGAGTGAAAAATTTATAGAATGTGTGTCGTGGGAAAAGATGCGGAAATTCGAGGTGGACTTCGGATTCCTGCATCTTTTTGTTTATTTTGGGGATTCTATTTGCATGGAGACCTTATTTTGGTGTACCTATGTGAGGATGAAGTCTGTTGCGAATGACTGCGCGGGTACTGGAGTGTTAAGGTATATTTATTTAGTACGATTGGAGTCGTTTTTGTTCAAAAAGTACGATATGTATGGATGTAACTGATAGGTGAATTGAGACCAAAATAAAGATGGGAGTGGATAGAAAAATGGATGAGAAAACAGGAACGTTAAGAAAGCAGCGCGGGCGTGCCAGTGTGGTGTTTGAAAATCCGCCGCTGATCATGGCGGCTGCGTCGACAGTGGGAAAGAAGGAAGGAGACGGACCTCTTGGCGTTTTTTTTGACCGGGTGGAGCTGGATCCCATGCTGGGAAAGAAAAGCTGGGAGGAGGCGGAGAGTGAGCTTCAGAGCAGGACTGCAGGTCTTGTGATCGAGAAGAGCGGGCTTTCGAAGGAAGAAATCAGGTATTCGTTTGCGGGGGATCTTCTGGCACAGCTCATCGCCACTTCTTTTGGAAATATAAATCTGGAGATCCCAATGTTCGGGCTTTACGGAGCATGCTCCACCATGGGGGAAGGTCTGGGGCTGGGCGCCATGTGCGTGGAGGGTGGATTTGCGGATCATGTTCTTGTAGGCGCTTCCAGCCATTTCGCTTCGGCGGAGAAGCAGTTCCGTTTTCCGTTGGAATATGGGAATCAGAGGCCGTATTCGGCTACATGGACGGTGACTGGGTGCGGAGCGGTGATCGTGTCCTCCGGGGATTGCCGGGGGAAGGAAGCGCCGCTTGCGAAGATCACGGCGGTGACGACGGGAAAAATTGTGGATATGGATTTTCATGACTCCATGAATATGGGGGCTGCGATGGCGATGGCGGCGCTTGATACGATCCTGCAAAATTTCAGGGATCTCGGGGTGGACGAGACACATTATGATAAGATCATCACCGGGGATCTGGGGACAGTGGGACGGAGACTTCTGCTGGATTATCTTATGAAGGCAGGATACCGGATCGAGAGCCGGTATATGGACTGCGGGATCGAGATGTTTTCGCCGGAGGAGCAGGATACCCATGCCGGGGGAAGCGGATGTGGGTGTTCAGCGGCGGTGCTTTGCGGGTTTGTTTTGCCGAAGATCAGGAATGGGGAGTGGAAAAGGGTGCTGTTTCTGCCGACGGGGGCTCTGCTTTCTACGGTGAGCTTTAATGAGGGGAAGAGTGTGCCGGGGATCGCGCATGGGGTGGTGCTGGAGACGCCGGATTTTCTGTAAGAACTTAGCCGGGGATTTTCGAAGGAGGAACAATCTGTTGGAAAAATGTTAAGGGAAGACGGACGTGGATCATACAGAGTGTGAAAATATAAATCTTAGGAATGAGAAGTGGAGTGAGTGTGGCTATGGAATATATCAGAGCTTTTCTTGTGGGTGGTCTGATCTGCATGCTGGTGCAGATCCTGATGGATAAGACAAAGATGATGCCGGGGAGGATCATGGTGCTGTTAGTGGTCAGCGGGAGTGTCCTTGGATTTTTGGGAGTGTATGAGCCGTTTGCCGAGTGGGCCGGGGCAGGAGCGACTGTGCCGCTGCTTGGATTTGGAAATACACTTTGGAAAGGGGTTGTGAAGGCGATGGCAGAGGATGGAGTGCTTGGAATCTTTAAAGGGGGATTTACAGCCAGTGCTGTGGGGATCAGTGGGGCGTTGGTGTTTGGATATCTGGGTGCGATTATCTTCAGGCCGGGGATGAAGGAGTGACAGGAGTACGCGGGGGTGAGGCTTCGGGCGCGGAAGCTTGGGGGATTTTTGGGGCGGTTCCTCTAAGCACCCGGAAGAATGCTAAGAGCGGAGAACAGGGGACACAACTCGCCTGCGGCTCAAACAAGTGTCCCCTGTCCTCCAACGCATTCTCCCGCGCGCCAAGAGGAAGCCAGCCCCCAAAATCAGGCGCGACCGTGCCCGAAGCCTCACCCCCGCTGTGCACTGGCATGCCTGGGTTGGCTGTTTTTGTCCCGGAGGGACAAAAAGGCGCGGGAGTTTGTGGAAGAGTAAAAAATATTTGGAATTTTTTAAACGGCATTGTTATGGTGAGAATTTATATGTAAAAACATTATTTGAAAAATAGGGATGATTAAATTTGAAGGGTGTAAAAAAAACATGCTGATTCGGTGCAGATTGATACGATTATTTGTAAGGTGATGGAACAGGAAGACGAGAGGCAACGAGATAGACAGTATGACGGGGCTTGTGGAGTGGCATTAAGGCAAGGATAGATTGAGAATAATCGTAGAATGTGGTAAAATAGTTATGTGTATTAGGGTCTATAACGTAAGTTATGATTTCCGCTTAGGAGATAACGTAATTAACAATTGTTCCTTGAATGGAAAAGTGTAATGATTTGTAAAGGAGATAGGGACTTTTGTGGCAAAGGTAAGTGATGTCCTGAAGCTCTCGGTTATGCGGGGTGTCCGCGTGGTGGCGGGGGAAGAGGGACTTTTTAGGAAAGTGGAGCATGTGACGGTGATGGAGGTCCCGGAGATCAAGAGGTGGCTCAAGGGAAATGATTTTCTGATCACGAGTTTTTATTCGGTGCGGAAGAGTGAGGAGGATCAGTGTGCCTTGATCCGGGATCTGGCGGATACGTGCTGCTGTATTGCGGTGAAGACGGGGCAGTATGTGAAGACTGTCGCGGAGAGTGTGAAGAGAGCGGCGGATGAGGTGGGACTGCCGGTTTTGGAGATTCCGGGGGAGCTGGCTTATATTGATATTATTGTGAATGTGATGAATCTGATCTTTGAGGAGGAGGGAAACTCGGAGATTCTGGAGAAGTATGTGAAGGATATTCTTTACGAGAATTACAGTGATGAGATCCTGATGGAGGAACGGGGACGGCTTTTTGGGATGGACGTGGAGCATGACTGGTTTTCGGCGGTGGTGATCAATTTCAGAAAGCGGTATGTGCCGGATGAGCAGGATTGGAAGGGGATCAGGTTTCTGGGGCGGACTTTGTTGGAGAGGATGAGAGAGACTGCTGGGGTCAGGGAGTGTGTGATGGTTCCGTTGGAGAAGGGGTATCTGATTCTGACTGAGGGAGAGGATGAGTGCAGGCTTCGGGAGACGCTTGTGGATTTTTTTGAAGAGGAGAGAATATGTTCTCTGTGGAATGCGGGAACGGATAAGTTTGTCTGTTCTATCGGTCCGGTCCGGACTGGACTCGCCGGGATTCGCGATACATACAGTGATGCGTTTAAGGCAATTAGGGTCATGAGAAAGCTTCAGCCTGAGAATTGTGTCTGCGTATATGAAAAGGTTGAGATGTACTGTGTGTTGCAGGATCTTTTTTCAGCGGGGAAAAGGGATGTATTTGAGAGGATTTTGGCGCCGGTGGAGAGTCGGGAGTTTTTAGAGACTCTGTGGACGTATTTTATGTGTTCGGGGAGTCTGGATGAGACGGCTGGGGTGCTGCATACGCATAGGAATACGGTGAAGTATCGGCTGGGGAGGATTCAGGCGGTTACGGGGTTGGATATTAAAAGGCCGGAGGATGGTTTTAAGTTGTATATGGGAGTTTTGGCTTGGCGGATGAAGGAGTGACGAGGGGTACGCGGGGGTGAGGCTTCAGGCGCATCCGTGCCCGAAGCCTCACCCCCGCTGTGTACTGGCATGCCAGGGAGAATGTTTTTGTCCGTACGTACAAAAAGGCGCGTTTCACTTTGGCTGGGAGAACATATAATTCTGAGTTCTTATGGATTATAATGGTATTGTCAGAATTATTTCTTGTTGCGAAATAGAGATAAAGTAAATATGCAATGAAGATGAGATAGATCAGAAAATACTTAGGGGAACTCAGGAGGTACTTGTTATGGAGCGTCGGATCGAGGATGTTCAGTATTGTGAAAGGTTATTTCAGAGTTTTTATGATATCGGAAGTACGTCGCAGGGCGGCGTGACGCGGCTGGGGTATTCGGAAACGGAGGACGCGATGCATGAGGTCTTTAAGGGGCTTGGAAGGGAGCTCGGGGCTTCTGTGATTACGGACGAGGTTGGGAATACTTATGTGACGAATACAGACGAGGACGGGTATACGCTGATCGGGTCGCATCTGGATTCTGTGATCGAGGGTGGACGGTATGATGGTGTGGCTGGCGTGATGGCCGGGCTTATGGTGATGCGCTGGGCGAAGGAGGATGGAATCAGGATCCCGCTTCGGGTCGGGGCGTTCCGGTGTGAGGAGTCCAGTAATTTTGGGTGCTGTACGATCGGTAGTGGACTGATTACACATGAGGTCTATAAGCAGGATATCGGACATCTGATGTCGAAGGACGGGGAGTCTTTGGAGAGTATTTTTGAGCACCGGGGGTTGACGCTTCATCCGAAGAAGATATCGGGACTTCGGAGATATCTGGAGTTACATATTGAGCAGGGAAAGGTGCTTGAGGAATGTAAGACGCAGGTCGGTATTGTCGGGACGATCGCGGGGCCAGTGAGGTATCGGGTGTATCTTCGTGGTATGGCAGAGCATTCTGGCGCTACGCCGATGGATATGAGGAGTGACGCGCTCTGTGCGGCTGCGGAGATCATTCTGGAGATGGAGAAGATCGGAAAGTGGGAATCTGCGTACGAGTCGGTGGCGACGGTGGGCGTGGTTCAGAACCATCCGAATGTTCTGAACGTCATACCGGGACGGGTGGAGCTTGGTGTGGACATGCGTGGCATTGATCAGGACAGTCTGGACCGTATGGAGCGGGCGTTTAAGGCCGCGGTGCGGGAGAGCTGCAAGAAGCGCGGCGTTGAGTATGTGGCGGAGAAAATCAACAGCATTCCTCCGATCAGTATGAGTGAGTCAGTGGAAGACGGTCTGGAGCAGGCGGCGAAGCGGCTTGGAATCTCCAGCCGGAGAATGCCGAGCGGTGCGGGGCATGATGCCATGTCTTTTGCGGAGATTTGTGATTCCGGTATGGTATTTATTCCGTGCCGGGGCGGTGTGTCACACAATCCGTCGGAGCATGCGGAGATTACGAGTATCTGTGATGGGGCGCGGGTGATGTATGAGTATTTAAAGGGAGAGACGGCGAAATAATCGGCGGGAATATTTTTTTGAAAAGACTATAAATTTAATGATATGCTGTCTGGCTGGGAGATTCAGCGGGCAGCATATTTTTATGGGCGGGTAAAGCGGTTATAGATTTTTCTAGATGATAATGTTATAATATTTTCATTATGACAATAAAGCACGGGAATGAGGAGAAAACAGCTATGTATATCACATGCCTTGACTTAGAGGGAGTTTTAGTGCCGGAGATCTGGATCGCGTTTGCGGAGGCCAGCGGGATCCCGGAGCTTAAGAGGACGACGAGGGACGAGCCGGATTATGATAAGCTGATGCGTTGGAGAATCGGGATTCTGAAGGAACATGGACTGGGACTGAAGGAGATCCAGGAGACCATCGAGAAGATCGATCCGCTTCCGGGTGCGAAGGAGTTCCTGGATAAGCTTCGTGAGCTTGGTCAGGTCATCATTATCAGTGATACGTTTACGCAGTTTGCGAAGCCTCTGATGAAGAAGCTTGGCTGGCCGACGATCTTCTGCAATTCCCTGGAGGTCGCTCTGGACGGGGAGATCACGGGATTTAAGATGCGGATCGAGAAGTCCAAGTATACGACGGTGAAGGCACTTCAGTCCATCGGCTTTGAGACGATCGCCAGCGGAGACAGCTACAATGATCTCGGAATGATCGAGGCGAGCAAGGCGGGATTCCTGTTCCGCAGCACGGAGCAGATCAAGAAGGACCATCCAGAGATCACAGCGTTCGAGACGTATGATGAGCTCTTTGAGGCGATCAAAAAGGCGATGGAAGAATAGCAGGAATCTTATGGAAAAGATTCCGCACAAAAAAGACATTTAAGAACACAGCCGGACTGCAGTTTGTTATGGATGCGGAGATGGAACGTCAGCTCTGTTTCAAGGGGCAGCGGCTGTGCTTTTCTATTTGAATGAATGTACGGTCTGCTGAGAGATGCTGGATCTGTTTGAACGGTGTATTAGTCTAACAGGGTAGAAAGTACAGGAGTTCTGGTTAAAAGAAAGGACTGCTGAATCAAAAATGGAGAAATCCTACGAGAAAGTCATTGAATATGTAAAACATGGAATCGGAAGCGGGGAGATCCAGGCGGGTGAGAAGCTTCTCCCGGAGCGGGAACTTGCCCAGAAGCTGGAGATCAGCCGGAATTCCGCGAGAGAGGGACTCCGGATCCTGGAAAACATGGGAGTTCTGGAGAGCCAGCAAGGTGCGGGAAACTATGTCTCCGGAAATTTTGACGAGATTCTGGCGGAGATGTTGTCGTTCATGTATATTTTAAAGAAGATCGACGTGGATAAGATCACGGAATTCCGTTCTACCCTGGAGTGGGGGGCCATTGAGACAGGGGTGAAACAGGCGACGGAGGAGCAGCGCCAGAAGATGATGTCCTATCTCGACAATTTGGAGCGGGCGGAGACGGAGGAGGAGCGTGTCCGCTGGGATAAGGCGATCCACTACCTTCTCATCGAGGCATCCGGAAACTTCTGTATGCTGGCAAACTATAAGGCCCTCAACAAGATCATGGACGAGTATATCCCGAAGATGCGTGGAAAGATCATCGAGGGCATGCACAGCGAGCAGTTCTTAAGCCGCGCCCACAGGACACTGGCAGAAGGTTTCGCGGAGGGAAATATCGAGAAGGCGAGAGAGGGACTGAAGCTGCATTTCCACTATATTTACCAGTACTTATAAAAATTATGGCAGAGTTCCGACTGATTATTTCGATAAGCCAGTGCTTTGAGAGTCAGGGAAAAGAGCGGGAACCATGACTATGATATAATTCTAACAAGCCTGACAAAAATCAGACAATCTGTGCGAAATTTGCGCAAAGAAAAACAAAAAGTCTTGACAAAAATCCGGGACAGCGATATCCTTGTATTGGAAAAAATACACTGCTTATTGATAGCAGTTATTTTTTAGAACGAATTGGTTCTACCAATAAAGAGAAAACAATCAACATTGTGCGCAATAAACAAACAAATGTGCATGGTGTTTAAAATATATCATAATTGGTACTACCAATATAAAAGAGAATCAATTGCATTACACAAAACCGCACATGTGTCATATGGGTGGCGGCAATATATGAGAAGAGGAGAAAGCAAACATGGCAAAGAAGTATAATGAGGTAACGCCTGAGATCCTGGAACAGTTCAAAGCGATCGTTCCGGGAAAAGTATACGCAGGCGAAGAGATCAACAGTGACTATTTCCACGACGAGATGCCGATCTACGGAAAGGGCGCGCCGGAGGTCGTGATCGAGGCGACAACCACAGAGGAGATCGCGGCTATCGTGAAGGTCTGTTATGAGAACTCCCTCCCGGTGATTCCGAGAGGAGCAGGAACCGGTCTTACCGGCGCGGCAGTAGCTGTAGATGGCGGGGTCATGATTGACATGAGCAAGATGAATAAGATCCTTGGCTATGATCTCGAGAACTTCGTAGTCCGCGTGGAGCCGGGCGTTCTGTTAAATGACCTCGCTGAGGATGCACAGAAGCAGGGTCTCTTATATCCGCCGGATCCGGGTGAAAAGTTTGCGACTCTCGGCGGAAATGTTTCCACGAACGCGGGCGGCATGCGCGCCGTCAAATATGGATGCACAAGAGATTATGTGCGCGCCATGACCGTTGTCCTTCCGACCGGTGAGATCGTAAAGCTGGGCGCTACCGTCTCAAAAACAAGCACCGGCTACAGCCTGTTAAACTTAATGATCGGTTCCGAGGGAACCTTAGGTATCATCACAGAGCTCACCTTAAAGCTCATCCCGGCACCGAAAGAGACCATCAGCCTGATCATCCCGTATGAGAACCTGGAAGACTGTATTGCGACGGTTCCGAAATTCTTCATGAACCACTTCCAGCCGCAGGCACTGGAATTCATGGAGAAAGAGATCGTTCTCGCTTCCGAGCGCTACCTTGGAAAGAGCGTATTCCCGAAGCAGGTCGAGGGTGTTGACATCGGCGCTTACCTTCTTGTGACATTCGACGGCGACAACATGGAACAGCTGGAGGAGCTCACAGAGCAGGCGGCTGAGGTTGTTCTCGACGCGGGCGCTGTGGATGTTCTCGTTGCTGATACCCCGGCGAAGAAGAAAGACGCATGGGCAGCGAGAAGCTCCTTCCTTGAGGCCATCGAGGCGGAGACAAAGCTTCTCGATGAGTGCGACGTCGTCGTTCCGGTCAACCAGATCGCGAAATACCTGACATACGTCAAGGGAGCGTCCGAGAAATATGACTTCGAGGTCAAGAGCTTCGGACATGCGGGCGATGGAAACTTACATATCTATACATGCGCGAACGACATGGATGAGGAGACATTCAAGAAACAGGTTTCCGAGTTCATGGCAGACATCTACAGGAAGGCAGCAGAGCTGGGCGGTCTGATCTCCGGTGAGCACGGAATCGGCTTTGGAAAGAAAGGCTATCTTGCAGAGTTCGCAGGTCCGGTGAACATGCGCCTGATGCGCGGCATCAAGGAGACCTTCGACCCGAAGATGATCTTAAACCCGGGCAAGATCTGCTATGATCCGAAGGAAGAGGCGTAAAGTATTCTGTTTAGCCCCGGCAGCAGTCCTTTTCCTCCCCGTGAGACGGCTGCCGTACACCAATATATTTATTGACACTGTCTGCCGGCCGGCAATCTCCCCCGTGAACCGGCCGGCGCAAATAAAAAAGAAAGGAAAGCTGCTGTCCGGCAAGCCCGCATATTTTCCAGGGCGGCCGCAGAAGACATAGCAGCAAAGGAATTTCATTATGGCATACTTAATTTCTGAAGAGGCGCAGGATCTCCTGCAGGACGTTAAAAATTTCTGTGACAAAGAAGTTGCAGAGCAGTGCAAGGAATACGATGTTTCCGGCGAATGGCCGAAGGCAATTTATGATAAAGCGGTCGAGCAGGGCTATCAGGCTCTCGAGGTTCCGGAAGAGTTCGGCGGCCCGGGGCTTTCCCGTGTGGATGTAGCCGCCCTTATCGAGCAGATGGCGATCGCGGACGCAGGCTTTGCCACAACGATCTCCGCCAGTGGGCTCGGCATGAAGCCGGTCCTCATCGCGGGCAGCGACGAGCAGAAGCAGCATGTCTGCGATCTGATCCTCGACGGAGGCTTCGGTGCGTTCTGTCTGACAGAGCCGGGTGCAGGCTCCGATGCCAGCGCAGGCAAGACCACAGCGGTGAAAGATGGAGATGAGTATGTATTAAACGGCAGAAAATGCTTCATCACGAACGGCGGTGTCGCTTCCTTCTACTGCGTGACAGCCATGACCGATAAATCCAAAGGGGTAAAGGGAATCTCCATGTTCCTGGTAGATGCCGGAACTCCTGGTCTCTCCACAGGACATGAGGAGAACAAGATGGGTATCCGTACCTCCAATACCTGTGACGTTGTATTCGAGGACTGCAGGATCCCGGCAGCGAACCTCATCGGAGAGGAAGGAAAGGGCTTCGGAATCGCCATGAAGACTCTCGACCAGGCCCGCGCATGGATGGGCTGCGTTGCCACAGGTATCGCCCAGAGAGGCATCAACGAGGCAGTCGCATACGGCAAGGAGAGGATCCAGTTCGGCAAACCGATCATCAAGAACCAGGCATTACAGTTCAAGGTAGCCGACATGGAGATCAAGACAGAGACGGCCCGTCAGATGGTTGCCCATGCTTTAACAAAGATGGATATGGGACTTCCGTACACGAAGGAATCCGCTATCGCGAAATGCTATGCGTCCGATATCGCAATGGAGGTTGCTTCTGAGGCGATCCAGATGTTCGGCGGTTACGGCTACAGCAGAGAGTACCCGGTTGAGAAGCTTCTTAGAGATGCGAAGATCTTCCAGATCTTTGAGGGAACCAATGAGGTACAGAGAATTGTTGTGGCAAACAACGTGATAGGAAAGTAAAAGCAATTTGCGCGTAAAGGCAAATGAATGGCGGAGAAACGGCTGTGAAAGCCGCAAAATTTCGAGATATTACACCGGTCCGGCAGTATCCGTGAAGAACTGGTTCTGCCGGAACCGGACGAATTTTGGAGGAAAACATGGAAATTTTAGTATGTGTAAAACAGGTTCCGGACGATTCCGTTGAGATCTCCCTGGATCCGAAGACAGGGGCACCGGCTCTTGACGGTGTGACACCGGTAGTAAACGCATTTGATACATATGCGCTGGAGATGGCAGTCCGCTTAAAAGAGGCGGCAGGAGGAGAGGTGACCGTTCTTTCCATCGGCGATGAGAGCGTTAAGAACTCCTTAAAGAACTGCCTGGCAGTGGGCGCTGACTACGCGTACCTTGCGGCAAATGACGCTTACCAGAGCGCTGATCCGGAGATCATCGCAAAGGAACTGAAGGCTGCGAAGGAAGCCATCGAGGAGAGGACAGGAAAGAAATTTGACATCGTGTTCTGCGGCAAAGAGACCACAGATTTCGCTTCCGGACAGGTGGGAACGATCCTGGCGAAGGAGCTTTCCGCTCCGGTAACAGCAGATGTCGTTGATATCACAGCAGGAGAGGGAAAAGTGACAGTAAAGCAGGAGACGGAGGAAGGTTACTGCATGATCGAGTCAGGGCTTCCGTGCGTTGTGGCTGTCAATAAGCCGGAGTATGACCCACGCTATCCGACGATCAAGAGCAAGATGGCAGCGAGAAAGAAACCGATCGAGGAGCTCGCTGCAGAAGAGGCAGGAGCTGTACAGGTCGAGGTCCTCAGGGTCTACGCACCGGCAAAGAGAGCCGCAGGTGTGAAGATCAAGGCAGAAGATCCGGCGGAGGCGGTAAGCCAGGCGCTCGCCATGATGAGCGAAGCAAAAGCAATCTGATGAATGCTGGATCGGCAGAACCGGCTTTGGCCCGCACAAAACGTGAATGTCGGCCGGAATTAAGCATGGAAGGAAATTGAGACGATGAAATATACAGATGGAAAGAATATCATGGTCTACGCCCAGAGCGCAGACGGTGCACCGGTCGGTGCAGCACTTGAGACAGTCAGCAAGGCCGCAGAGCTTGCAAAGGCAAACGGCGAGGAAGTGATCGCTGTTGTATTTGGAAAGGACACTGATACAAAGACCGTGATCACAGCAGGAGCTTCCAAGGTCCTCGTGGCAGGTGAGGAAGGACTTCCGGCTGAGGAGAAGGCACAGATCCTCGTAAAACTTGCGGAGAAATATCAGCCGAAGGCAGTCTATATGGCAGGAACCCCGGAGGGAAAGATGATCGCCCCGGCAGTCTCCGCAGTCTTTGAGTCCGGCTGTGTGACAGATGTGACAGGGATCACTGCAGACGGCGTTTACACATCCCTTTCTTACAACGGAAATGTACTGAATGACATGAAGATGGGAGAGAACCTTCCGCATGTTGCGACCGTACGTTCCGGTTCTTTCGCAAAAAAATTAGACGAGAGCAGAACCGGCGAAGTCATCGCTGAGGACGCCTCCGCAGACACAGTCCGCACAAAGGTCGTTGAGACAGTAAAAGAGATCGCAGAGACCGTCAACCTCGAGGAAGCACAGATCATCGTATCCGGCGGAAGAGGAATGGGCAGCAAGGAGAATTTTGCCCTTGTGGAAGAGCTCGCGGAGGTCATGGGAGGCGTTGTGGGAGCCACCAGACCTGCAATCGAGGAAGGCTGGGTATCCAGAGCCCACCAGGTCGGGCAGTCCGGCAAGATCGTCGCTCCGAAGCTCTACATCGCATGTGGAATCTCCGGCGCCACCCAGCATGTATCCGGCATGATCGGTTCCGGCTATATCGTAGCCATCAATAAGGATGAGGATGCGTCCATCTTTGATGTGGCAGATGCGGGAATCGTCGGGGATGTCACAAAGATCCTTCCGGTGATGATCGAAGAGATGAAGAAAAGAAAAGCGGAATAAAGGTCGTATTTACAAAAGCCATGATGTAAATAGAGAGAGTCCCCCGGTATTAAAGCTGGGGGATTTTTCAGCAGTATAACTTTCTGAGCGGTGCTTTGCAGCTTACTACTATTTGCGAATCAACAGAGAATTTTATCGACTATAAATTCGCCGCAGGCAGTGTCTGGAATCTTATAAAATTCGTAACTGTTCAGTACCTTCACAGTTACATGCAAAAATCCATTCCAAATCGGCTACGCCGATGGGATTTTTGCCTTTTAGCCTAGGTTTTCTTACGGTCAGCGCAGCAAGTGCGCAGACCTACTGAACAGTTACTAAAATTCTATAACAATACGCCAGATAGAACTCAATCTATCCGGCGTATTGCTTTACTTAGGATTAATTATATCCAGGTCCCACAGGAATATATACCTGGTCAAGCGGCGATTTCGGCGCTGCTTTTGTGGTCTCCGGAACGGTTTCCGGAACAGTCTCGACCTTTGTGGAACCCATGTTCTCAGTGTCTTCTTCGCTCGGAAGAACAACGGAGGTCGAGCTGTGGATCGTGCAGGTTCCCGGAGAACGGTATTTAGAATCATCCGTTCCGCCGGATTCGCCGTCCGGAATCACCATGAAGGTCCTTGTAGTCTTCGCAGGGCAGTATTCCGTTGCAAGTCCGCCGGACTCGCTGCACACGGTCAGCTGTACATGATGGTCGCAGACCTCTGTTGGAACAGTTCCCTTTGCAAAGTACTCGGTGTAAACGGCGTTTCCTCTTGGATCATTCTCGCAGACACCGGGGATCGCAAGCTTTCCGGATTTCCGGCAGATCTGGGCGGTTGTGACGGAGGACGGAACCGGGAAACCGGTGTCCGCAAGCCCCTCATGGATCTTTGTCATGATCGCTTTCCAGATCTTCTTGTGGTAGGAAGTACTGCTTCCGACGGCTGAGATCTTCTGGTTATCGTCACATCCGGACCAGATTCCCGCTGTGTAGTACGGGGTAAATCCGACAAACCAGATATCGTTATTGTTTGTTGTGGTACCGGACTTACCGGCGTTGGACATTCCCGGAATATTTGCCGCGGCACTTGTGGAGTTCAAGCTGACTCCGGAGGACGCGAACATGCGGCTGCTTTCCATGGACTGGGACATCGCGTCCGTGAGAAGGAATGCGGTGGAGTCCTTAAGTACACGCTTTGTCTCCGGCGCATTTTCCAGAAGCACTTTTCCGTTGTGGTCCAGGATCTGGGTGAAGAACACTGGTTTCGTGTAGATACCGCCGTTTGCGATGGCCGCAAAGGCATTGGTGAGCTCCAGGTTTGAAACGCCCTTTGTGATACCGCCGAGAGCGGTGGAAGCGTTGTAGTCCGTATCTGTTAAGGAAGTGATCCCTAAGTTTCTCGCGTATTCCACGCCGAGCTGCGGTGTCACAGTCTCGATCATGCAGCGGACGGCAACAATGTTCATGGAGTAGACGATACCGTCACGGATCGTGCTGTAGCCCATGTAGCCCTTGCTGCTGTACCAGTTCCGGAACGTCTTTGTGCCCATGGTGTACGGGCCGTCGTAGTAGACACTTCCCAGGGTAGCGCCGCAGGTATCGATCGCCGGGGCGAAGGATGTGATGACCTTGAAGGTGGAACCAGGCTGGCGCAGGGTGTTTGTGGCACGGTTTAAGGAACGGCTGACCTCTTTCTGGCCGCGGCCGCCGCTGAGCGCCTTCACATAGCCGCTGGACTGGTCGATGAGGACGAAGGACGCCTGAGGCTGAAGTACATAGTGGACAGATTCGCCGAGAACCGTATCCCCGTCTTTTGTCACTGCAGCTTTGTATTTCGCGATGGCCTTATCCGCCTTCTCCTTTGAGGAGAAGAGACCGTCGAAGTTTGTCTCGCCGAGTTCCTTGCGGAAGTATGTTTTTAATGTCTCATCGGAATAGTTCGTTGTTGTCTGGTCCGGATGCTGGATCGACAGACGGTAGTCGATCGAGTAGTAGACAACGTCGTAGTTTTCCGGTCTGCTGATCTCTTCATCCACCACGGACTGGATATCCGGATCCTGGGTGGTGTGGATCTCAAGACCGCCGGAGAAGAGGAGATTGTAGGCCTGCGTCTCCGTGTAGCCTTTCTTGTCCTGCAGGGCTTTTAATACCTGATCGATCAGCTCGTCGGTAAAGTAGGAGTACGGCGTCTGGGTCTCTTTTGTGACGATATCCACGTTTTTGATCCGGGAGTAAACGTCATCAGCGAGAGCCTCTTCCTGATCGTCCTTCGAGATCATTCCCTGCTCGTACATATATTGGAGGATCACGCGGCGCTTTTCTTCGTTGCGTTTTCTTCCGTTCTCGGAGAGCGGGTTGAATCTCGACGGGTTCTGGGTGATTCCGGCGATGACGGTCGCTTCGGAGAGTGTAAGGTCCGAAACATCCTTATCAAAGTAACGGAGAGCCGCCGCCTTTACGCCCAGAGTGTTGTTTCCGAGGTTGATGGTATTTAAGTAGTTTTTGAGGATGATCTTTTTATCCATGATCTTCTCTAACTGGATCGCCAGATACTGCTCCTGGATCTTTCGCTCAAGCTTCTCCCCGAAGGTGTCCTCATTGCCGCCTTCAAAGATATTGTTTTTAATGAGCTGCTGGGTCAGGGTACTTCCGCCGCCGGCACTGGAGTCACCGGTAATGATTCCGACGGCCGCACGGACCATGGAACGGACATCAACGCCTTTGTGGGACCAGAACCTGGAATCCTCAATCGCGACGAAAGCGTCGATCAGGCACTGGGGAAGTTCCTCGTAGGATGCCTCAAGACGGTTCGCTCCTGATTTTACGAGCGTTTCCGTGAGGTTTCCCTTACTGTCATAGACCATGGTGGCATAACCGCTTGGCTCGATGCTCGCTACATCGATCTCCGGGGCCGCGTCGATAACGCCCTTGAAGATTCCGTAGCCGAAGCTGATTCCAAGCACCGCTGCAAACAGAACCAGGATCAGGATGATCTTTGTGAGAAGAAGCACCAGATGTGAGGTGATCTTCTGTGATCTGGAATTTGTCTTGCGGAGTGTCTTTTCCACCTCGTTTTTTCCATAATTCATTCAGGATGCCTCCTTTATCATTCCCTAATTATAGCAAAGTTTCATTCATTTATAAATAGTTATTGTGGAAAAGTTTGGTTTGTATTATGATATTTTTGACCGCAAAGTGGGAAAATATGAAGGAAAAATTACATTTTGTGGTCGGAATCGTCAAAGACATGACAAAAATATGAATGACAGGGATATCTTTCCGCAATGCGGAATTATGAGGGTTGCCTGTCCGGTTCTGCCTGGAAACCGGAAATAACGGAAAAATATACGGGACGGACAGCAGGTTTGGACGGGATATGAAGGAGAGAAGATATGGCTCTTGACAGCGTGAAAATTTTATACAAAGGCGGCACAGCGGAGATCGAAGTGAAGAAATCCCGCTTTATCGCGAACCTGAAACCGGTGGAGTCCGAAGAGGAGGCAGCGGCGTTTATCGCCGAGATCAAAAAGAAATACTGGGACGCCCGCCACAACTGCCAGGCCTTTACCATCGGCATGAACCACGAGCTCACAAGATGCAGCGATGATGGGGAACCGGCCCAGACGGCGGGCCGGCCGATGCTTGACGTGCTTTTAGGCGAGGATGTCCACAACGTCTGTGTCGTCGTGACGAGATATTTCGGCGGGACCCTGCTTGGAACAGGCGGTCTTGTGCGGGCTTATTCCGGCGCTGTGAAGGAGGGACTTGCGGCTTCCGAGATCGTTGAGAAGAAGTGCGCCTTTGAGATGAAGATCGTGACGGACTATACAGGTGTCGGAAAGATCCAGTACATTCTGGGACAGGAAAATATGACGGTGCTGGACAGCGTGTACACGGATCAGGTGGAGTTTTCCGTTCTCGTCCCGGTGGCAGAGTACGATGGCCTGGAAAAGAAGATCACCGAGGGGACCAGCGGCGGCGCGAAGATCGGGAAGGGCGATGAGGTGTGGTACGGCACACTTAATAAGGAAGTGATTCTGTTTTAACTGCCGGCCGGGGCATCAGTCTGCACATACAGAAGTTATGTCTTGAAGGGGATATCAGGCTGATCCTTGAATGCCGCAGCAAGCCAGTATAAACGGGGGTTCTGACATTTTGAATGGGTGAGAGAAAACTAACTGCCGATTGGACAGAAAAAAACACACAGAAAAGGCAGATCTGCCCCGAATTTTGAAAGATTATATATTGCATTTTGATTTCATGAATGCTATAATTTTGAGTCGGTAATGCAAAAATTAGGAAATGTAGTGTATACAATGTAAGATGACTGTGCAAAACGGGTCGGGAAATGATCGGTGAGAGGACAGTTATAGATGAAGAAAGAGGATTGATTATGAAGATCAAACGCGAAGATATCAGAAATATTGCGATCATCGCCCACGTTGACCACGGTAAAACGACCCTGGTAGACCAGTTATTAAAGCAGAGCGGCGTATTCCGTGCAAATCAGGAAGTAGAAGAGCGTGTCATGGACTCCAATGACATCGAGAGAGAAAGAGGAATCACCATCCTCTCCAAGAATACAGCCGTATTCTACAAGGGTGTGAAGATCAACATCATCGACACCCCAGGTCATGCGGACTTTGGCGGCGAGGTTGAGCGTGTCCTTAAGATGGTAGACGGTGTTGTCCTTGTTGTCGACGCTTTCGAGGGACCGATGCCGCAGACGAAGTTCGTTCTCCAGAAAGCACTTGACCTTGACTTAAGAGTTATCGTCTGCATCAACAAGATCGACCGCCCGGAGGCAAGACCGGATGCAGTGATCGACGAGACTCTTGAATTATTCATGGATCTCGACGCATCTGATGAGCAGCTTGACTGTCCGTTCGTTTACGCGTCTGCCCGTGCAGGTTTCGCAAAGAAAGAATTAGATGATCCTGAAGTGGATATGAGCCCGTTATTCGAGACCATTATCAACTATATCCCGGAGCCGGAAGGTGATCCGGAGGCTGAGACCCAGGTCCTTATCAGCACCATCGACTACAACGAGTTCGTAGGCCGTATCGGTATCGGTAAGATCGACAGCGGTTCCTTAAAGTTAAATCAGGACTGCGTGATCGTAAACCATCATGATCCGGACAAGATGAAGAAGGTTAAGATCGGTAAGCTCTATGTATTCGACGGCTTAAAGAGAGTCGAAGTACAGAACGCGACCATCGGTGAGATCGTAGCGATCTCCGGTATCCCGGATATCCATATCGGTGATACCCTCTGCTCCCCGGAGAAGCCGGAGGCGATTCCGTTCCAGAAGATCTCCGAGCCGACGATCTCCATGAACTTCATGGTAAACGACAGCCCGCTGGCAGGCCAGGAAGGTAAGTTCATCACTTCCCGTCACCTCCGCGATCGCCTGTTCCGTGAATTAAACACGGATGTCAGCCTCCGTGTAGAAGAGACAGAGTCTGCAGACTGCTTCAAGGTATCCGGCCGTGGTGAGCTTCACCTGTCCGTCCTGATCGAGAATATGCGCCGTGAGGGCTTTGAGTTCGCAGTCAGCAAGGCAGAGGTTATCTACAAATACGACGAGAGAAACAGAAAGTTAGAGCCGATGGAGCTCGCTTACGTTGATGTTCCGGATGAGTTTACCGGAGCTGTCATCCAGAAGCTTACAAGCAGAAAGGGTGAACTTCAGGGAATGAGTCCGACAAACGGCGGCTACACAAGACTTGAGTTCTCCATCCCGTCCAGAGGTCTCATCGGTTACCGCGGTGAGTTTATGACAGATACAAAGGGTAACGGTATCTTGAACACAAGCTTTGACGGATACGCTCCGTTCAAGGGCGAGTTAAGCTACAGAAAGACAGGCTCCCTGATCGCGTTCGAGGCCGGTGAGTCCATCACCTACGGTCTGTTCAACGCCCAGGAGAGAGGTACCCTGTTCATCGGACCGGGCGTAAAGGTTTACTCCGGTATGATCGTCGGACAGAGCCCGAAGGCGGAGGACATCGAGATCAATGTCTGCAAGACAAAGAAGTTAACAAATACACGTTCCTCCAGCGCCGACGAGGCATTAAAGCTTGTTCCGCCGAAGATTATGAGCCTGGAGCAGTGTCTGGATTTCATCGATACGGACGAGCTTCTTGAGATCACACCGACAAGCCTTCGTATCAGAAAGAAGATCCTTGATCCGACCCTCAGAAAGAGAGCAATGATCAGCAAGAAGAGCCAGATGTAATCATTGATCACCATCTGCGCGGAAACGTACGAAGATAGGATCACGAAGACGCAGCGTGATCTTATGAAAAGATAGAAAGAAAGCAGGACCGCTTCCGCATGAAAAAGTGTGGGACGATCCTGCTTTTATCATACAGCCGGATTGAGAGAAATAAGAAACCTGTGTGATGATTCCTGCCATCTGAGCAGCAGAATGTGTTGATGCAGGAGCCTGGAACTCTGTCCGGCGTGCATTGAAAGAGGGAGAATTATGCTTCAGATATTGATCAGTGCCTGTCTCATCGGCGAAAACTGCAAGTGGGACGGCTCGAACAACCGCAATCAGGATGTGCTCGATTTTATGAAAAAAATGGAAGGAAAGGCAAAGTTCCATCCGGTCTGCCCGGAACAGGCGGGCGGACTTCCGACCCCGCGGGCGGCCTCCGAGATCCATATGCCGGACGAGGCGGTCATGAACACGGAAGGCGAGGACGTCACGGCAGAATTTCTCCTCGGCGCCGATTTTGCGCTCCGGGAGGCAAAAAAATATGACTGCACTATTGCGATTTTAAAAGAAAGAAGCCCGTCATGCGGCTCAAACGGCATCTATGACGGGACTTTTTCCCATAAACTCCGCGAGGGAATGGGAAAGACTGCGGCGCTGCTTGCCGGGTATGGACTGAAAGTGTACGGGGAGAGCCAACTGAAGGAACTGGAAGCAGTGATCAACAGCGGAGAGCTCACTTGATGGTTTAGAGGTTTAAAAATAAGAAAAATATAGGTAACTGTTCAGTAGGTCTGCGCACTTGCTGCGCTGACCGTAAGAAAACCTAAGCTAAAAGGCAAAAATCCCATCGGCGTAGCCGATTTGGAATGGATTTTTGCATGTAACTGTGAAGGTACTGAACAGTTACAAATATAGAATTATTTCTTAGATCTGTGTATATTTAAATACTGGCAAGCAAGAAAAGCAGAAGAACATCCACATTGAATGTTTTTCTGCTTTTTCTGATATCTGTGCCGCCTGGTTGAAATCAATAATCTTACAGCGTCTTCGCCCTGTCCGCGATCGCCTCATGGAAATTGATGACCCGGTGGTCATATGTCTCGTTCATAAGCGGGGAGGAGATCATGAAATCTGCCGTTGCCTTATTATTTGCGATCGGGATGTCGTAGACCTGGGCGATCCGAAGAAGCGCCTTCACGTCCGGATCGTGGGGCTGGGCGGTCAGGGGGTCGGAGAAGAAAACAACGAAGTCGATGCGACCCTCCACGATCTTCGCGCCGATCTGCTGGTCACCGCCGAGAGGACCGCTGTTATAGCCTTTTACCGGGAGACCGGTGGCTTCGGTGATCATTCTCGCGGTTGTTCCTGTGCCGCACAGGAAATGTCCCTTTAAGATCTCTTTATTTGCCTCGCACCATTCGATCATCTCATGTTTCTTACTGTCATGGGCAATCAGAGCGATGTTTTTCTGTTTGCCGATGGTCAGTGTCAGAAAATCCATAGAAATTCCTCCTTTTTGACAGGTGTTGTCTCGAAAAAACCTGCATATTGCGAATGCGAATGGATGAAATAAAAGATAATATGCAGATAATTTGCTGCCACAAGGTGATAATGCCATAAAACGGGAATTGTGTCAAGAAATGCGGGCAATGTTTCGAAATAAATTCACAGATATAAACGGAAAATTAATAAGGAAGGTTAAAAGTTACTGTACACGGGTAGGAATTTTCTGAACTGAAAATTCCGTACAGTACAGTGGTGGTAGTGGATTTTGCCGATTTGGAATGCGAAGCATCGGCAAAATCAGTTACTGTTTGCGCAAGGCGTAAACAGTAACGGTTAAAACATGGATCCCATTCCGACGGACTGCCCGTACTTGACAAATATTACGGATTGTGCTACCATCGTCAATGTGTAAAACGCAATGACAGAGACAGTACAAGGAAATTCCGGTATGACAGAGAGAAGGTTCACCGGCTGAAAGACCTTCCGAAGGAAACTTTTGTAAATTCACTCTTGAGCAGCCTGTGCGAAAGAAATTCCAGTAGTGCAGGACGGGAAGTCCCGTTACAGACGTTAGAGTGCCGCATATAAATCATGCGGAATCTGGGTGGTACCACGGAGAGTCAGCTTCGTCCCATAGCGCGGGACGGGGCTTTTTTCATGTTAACAGTTCAGCCATGCGATGATTTTTCCTGAGAAAGGTGCTGCAAGCTCGCTTGCATAAGCCTTTTTCAGGAAAAATCATCATACGGGGAACGCCCCGTGCTTCTTGTTTTCGTGAAAGCGAAAACAAGAAGATATGGCCATGCAGAAAAGCCTGACCGCCGCACTGATAGATAACCAAACCATACCGAAAGAATGAGGTGGACTATGGAAGAGAAGATCAAGGCACTGAAAGAGCAGATGGAAGCCGCTCTCGGCAGTGTAGAGTCCAAGGAACAGCTTGGTGAGTTCTGGCAGAACTTCCTTGGAAAGAAAGGCAGCATTGCGGACCTGATGAAAGGTCTTGGAAGCGTTCCAAAGGAGGAGCGCCCGAACGTTGGTAAGACGATCAACGAATTTAAGAATCAGGTAGAAGCACGCTACCAGGAAATGAAAAATAAGATGGATGAGCTGGAGCTTGCAGCCCGCAACAAGAGCGAGCAGGTCGACATCACCATGCCGGCAAAGATGCGCCCGGCAGGAGGACTTCATCCGCTCACCGTCACAGAGAACGAGATGATCGATGTCTTCGCCGGAATGGGCTTCGAGATCTACGACGGCCCGGAGATCGAGGATGACGACCATAACTTTACAAGATTAAACGTTGCAAAGAACCATCCGGCAAGAGATATGCAGGATACCTTCTATGTAGCGGAAGATATCTTGCTCCGTACCCACACAAGCCCGGGACAGATCCGTGTCATGGACGCGAAGAAGCCGCCGATCAAGATGCTGGCACCGGGACGTGTATTCCGTTCCGACAGTGACGCGACCCACTCCCCGATGTTCCATCAGATGGAAGGTCTTGTTGTGGATAAGAAGATCACACTCTGCGACCTTCAGGGTATGCTGGACAAGTTCGTACAGGCGATCTTCGGAAGCGAAGTTAAGACACGTCTCCGTCCGAGCTACTTCCCGTTCACGGAGCCGAGCGTTGAGGTCGATGTAAGCTGCTTCGAGTGCGGTGGAAAAGGCTGCCCGCTCTGCAAACACACCGGCTGGATCGAGGTCCTCGGCGGCGGTATCGTACACCACAAGGTGCTTGAAAACTGCGGCATCGACCCGAATGAGTATTCCGGTCTCGCCTTCGGTATCGGTATCGAGCGTATCGCCATGTTAAAATACGGTATCAACAACATCAACCTGCTTTATGAGAATGATCTTCGTTTCCTGAAGCAGTTCAAAGGCTAATAGGGGAGGGAGAAGATCATGAAAGTACCATTTAGTTGGCTGAAAGAATATGTTGACATTGACGTGACAGCCCAGGAGTTAGAGGATAAGCTTTTCGGCTGCGGATTCGAGGTAGAGGAACTGATCGATCTCTCCGCTGAGATCGACCGTGTCGTTGTCGGTGTTGTAAAAGAATGTACCCCGGTGGAGGGAACGCATCTTTGCACATGTAAAGTAGACTGCGGCGAGTATGGAAACGATATCCAGATCGTCACAGGCGCCCCGAATGTGTATGCAGGAATGCACACACCGGCAGCCCTCGACAATTCCACACTTCCGGGCGGCATCAGGATCAAGGCAAAACCGATGCGCGGCATCGAGTCCAACGGTATGCTCTGCTCCGGTGAAGAGCTGGGCTTAAACGAGGACCTGTATCCAGGTTCTGAGGTCTACGGTCTCTTAGACCTTCCGAAGGACACCGTCCCGGGAACAGATATCGCGAAAGTCGTTGGCTTAGACGACTATATCTTCGACATCTCTGTAACGGCGAACCGTGCGGACTGCCAGTCTGTTTTAGGAATCGCGAGAGAGGTTGCCGCAGTCTTAGACAAACCGCTTAAAATGCCGGCTCTCGACTACAAAGAGAGCGATTATAAATATGAAAACCTTGACATCAAAGTAGAGGCACAGGATCTCTGCCCGCGCTACTTAGGTCATGGTGTCAGAAACATCACTCCGGGCCAGTCCCCGAGATGGATGCGCCGCCAGTTAGCACTCTGCGGCTTAAGGAGCATCAGCAATGTGGTCGATATCACAAACTACGTGATGCTTGAGATCGGACAGCCGATGCATGCTTTCGATATGAGCACCTTAGAGAGCAGCCAGATCATCGTCCGCCGCGCGGAGAACGGCGAGATGATCCAGACTCTGGACGGAAAAGAGTTCAAGTTAAACGAGAACAATCTCGTGATCTGCGACGGCAGCAAACCGGTAGCCCTTGCGGGTATCATGGGCGGCATGAACAGTGAGATCACAGAGAACACCACGCAGCTTCTCTTTGAGTCGGCAAAATTCATGCGTGACAACATCCGTAAGACAGCGAGAAGCCTCGGACAGAACACCGATGCGTCCAGCCACTACGAGAAAGGTATTGCTGAGTATACCGTAGAGATCGGTATGGCACGTGCCCTTCACCTGATCGAAGAACTCGGTTGCGGCGAGATCACAGCCAGCGCATTCGATGTGAGCGCAGGCGCACCGAGAGAAGGTAAGAAATTTACCGCGACATTGAGTGGCATCAATAAGATCCTCGGCATCGAGGTTCCGGCAGAGAATGTTCTTGACATTCTCCGCAGACTCTGCTTCGAGGTAGAGCGCGACGGTGATGTTCTTACTGTGACAGCACCGCGCTACCGTGAGGATATCGAGGTTGGTGAGCCGGATCTCGCGGAGGAAGTGATCCGTGAATACGGTTACGAGCACATCGTTCCGACCTTCTTAAAGGATTCCGCAGTTACAAACGGTGGATTAAAACCGGCACAGAAGAGAAGAACAAAATTAAAACAGGTGATGGTATCCCAGGGCTATTTCGAGGTATCCACTCTGGCATTCTACTCTGACGCTGACCTTGACGCGCTTCATATCGCTGAGGACGCGAAGGAGCGCAACGTGATCCGCCTGTTAAACCCGATCACCACAAACCTTTCCATCATGAGAACAACCCTGGCTCCGTCCATGCTGAATACAGTTGTTGAGAATGTGAAGAAGGGCAACACGGCAGGACGTTTCTTTGAGTACGCGAACGTGTACTATCCGAAGGCACTTCCGCTTACAGAACTTCCGAATGAGATTCCGCATGTGGGATTCGCGGCATTCGGCGAGGAAGAAGACTTCTTTACCGTCAAAGGAACCATGGAAGAGCTTGCAGCTTCCTTCGGCGTAAGCTTCGACTACGAGAGAGCAGAGGATATTCCGTATCTTCATCCGGGAATCTCCGCATACATTCTCTGTGATGGCGAGCGCGTCGGTTCCTTCGGTAAGCTTGCAAACAGCGTTGCGGGTGAGTTAAAGCTCCCGAAAGACAGCAAGGCAAACAACCAGATCTATCTCGGTGAGATCGACTTCGCGGCACTTGCTTCCCATATGCCGGAAGGTCTGCGCTACAAACCGATCTCCGAGTATGACACGGTTACCCGTGACCTGGCTATGGTCGTTGACGAGGATGTAAGCTGCGGCAGCCTGATCAATGAGATCAGGAAGGCATGCAAGCAGGTCGGTGACGCAGAGCTCTTCGATATCTACCGCGGCGAGCAGCTCGGAAAGGGTAAGAAGAGCATGGCATTTAAGATCACCTTTGTCCCGGAGGACAAGGCACTTGATCCGAAGGATATCGAGAGATTCGTAAAGAAGATCCTCGGAAACCTGAAGTTCCGTCTTGGAGCTGATATCCGGTAGGATCAATGGAATATTGATCAAATGTTTGAAAAAACGGTCATCTGATGCAGGCATGAACCTGCACCGGATGACTGCTTTTTTCGCTTAAACAAAAAGGCTGGAAGATAAAAATCAGACGTTCGCCAGAAAAATTACAAAAGAACGTTTCCCTATGGTACAATACAAAAGAACATGTCTGTTCAGAAAATTGGCAGTCAGATATGACCGAATCCTTGCAGAGGTGACAAATTATGCATACAAAACGTTTAGGGGATATGCTTCTTGAGGCTGGGCTGATCACGGAGGAGCAGCTCGGCGAGGCATTAAAATATCAGGCACAGGAAAAAGAACGACTGGGAACGACTCTGGTCAAACATAACTATATAACGGAAAAACAGCTGATCGATACACTGCGGATCCAGCTTGGCATCGAATATATCGATCTCTCGAAGGTGGATATCACGCCGGAAATGTCCAGATATGTACCAAAGAACCTGGCGAAAAAGATGAATGTGGTTCCGGTCCGTGTTTCCAGGGATCAGCTCTTTCTGGCGATGGCGGATCCATTGAACTTCATGGCGATCGAGGAGGCAAAGCGCACCTCAAAAAAGAGGATCGTGCCGATGATCGCGTCGGAACCGGCGGTGAGACGTGCCATCAATGTTTTATACGGAAATGAGGGCGCTGCCCGCGCCATGGAGGATATCCGGGCGGAGACGGCGGCGACCCGGGAGACTGAGCCTCAGAGGCAGCAGGAGATCCAGGAAAATAAAACGCCGATGATCCGGCTCGTAAATTCCATTATTGAGCGCGCGGTTTCGGAGAATGCCTCAGATATCCATTTCGAGCCGACGGAGGACAATATGGTGATCCGCATGCGTATCGACGGGCAGCTGCACCGGATCATGACGATCCCGCAGGAATTAAAGGATTCCGTGGTTTCCCGCCTGAAGATCATGGCGAAGCTGGATATTGTGGAGAAAAGGATCCCACAGGATGGCCGGGCGGTCCTTCCGATGAAGGGGACAGAGTTGGACATGCGTACCTCCACGCTTCCGACGATCCACGGCGAAAAGGTCGTGATCCGAATCCTGAGAAGAAATGAGGAGACATTAAACCGGCGTGGAATTGGGATTCCGGCATCGGAGGACGCGAAGATCGATAAGCTTCTCGGTCTGACCTCCGGAGTGATCATGATCGTGGGACCGACCGGATCCGGTAAATCTTCCACAATGTACACTCTGATCCGGGAACTCCTTTCCGACCGCACGAACCTGATCACACTGGAAGATCCGGTGGAGTATCACATTGACGGGGCGACCCAGGTGCAGATCAATGAGAAGGTAGGTCTGACTTTTGCGTCGGGACTCCGCTCGATCCTGCGTCAGGACCCGGATATCATCTGCGTCGGTGAGATCCGTGACGGTGAGACTGCGGAGATCGCCATGCGCGCGGCGATGACAGGACATCTTGTGATTACCACGGTCCACACGGAGGACGCGATCTCCGCCATTGACCGCCTGAGAGATATGGGAGTTCCTCCGTATCTGATCGCGGCAGGACTCCGCGGTGTGATCTCCCAGCGGCTTCTCAGAAGAATCTGCCCGAGCTGCAAGCAGGAGACCGTGCCGTCGGAGAAGTCCCTGGAGCTTGCCGGAGTTCCGGATGTCCCGGGAAAGATCTACTGGCACGGCGCCGGCTGTGACCAGTGCTTCCGTTCCGGATACCGTGGAAGGATCGGTGTATTCGAGGTTATGATGGTTCAGGAAGAACTCCGCAGATGCATTCTTGACGGGGCGGACTGGAAACGGTTTATGGAAGCCGCGAGAGAGGCGAGTGGTTATGTGACTATGGCAGAACATGCCAGGAAGCTGGTGGATAAGGGTATCACCACCGTGGATGAGGTGATCCGGACGCTGATGACGCTGTAAAGGCATTATGAAAGGAAACGATATGTACAGAATAGAGGAACTGATCACCATCGCCTCGGAGAAGGGTGCTTCGGATGTCCACCTGATCGCGGGACTTCCGCCGAAATGCAGGATCGACGGTCTTATCACGAATCTGACGGAGGAGACTCTGACCCATGAGGACTGTGAGGAATACGGGCGCCAGCTGGCGGGGGAAGATGTATCGGAGATCCTTCATAGAGGGCAGCTGGATCTCAGTGCTGCCATCGCGGGACGCCGGATCCGTATCAACCTGTTCCGCCAGCAGGGCTCATTGTCGGCGGCACTCCGGCTTTTGAGCAGCAGCATCCCACAGCTCGATGATCTGGGACTTCCGCCGGCGGTGCGGCAGTTTTCAAGGTGGAATAAAGGGATCGTTCTTGTGACCGGGGAGACCGGAAGCGGAAAATCCACGACGCTGGCAGCGATCCTGGAGGAGATCAACCGGAAGCGGCCGCTTCATATTATTACGCTGGAGGATCCCATCGAATATGTCTACACGCCGAAGCGCGCGATCATCAACCAGCGGGAGGTCGGCACCGATGTGGAGGATTATGAGAAGGGACTCTACGCGGCGCTCCGGGAAGATCCGGATGTGATCCTGATCGGTGAGATGCGTACCCCGGAGACGATCGAGACGGCGTTGGCGGCTGCAGAGACAGGTCATCTCGTTTTCTCCACGATCCACACAAATTCCGCGGTGGACAGCATTGACCGCATCGTTGGTGTCTTTCCGGAGAACAAACAGCCCCAGATCAGGATGCAGTTATCCATGACATTAAAGGCGGTGCTGTCCCAGCAGCTTGTTCCCTGCGCGAACGGGCATGGGCGGGTAGCGGCCTGCGAACTGATGATGATCACTCCGCCGATCAAAAACCTGATCCGTGACGGCAAGACCCCGCAGATGTCATCGTTCCTGCTCTCGGGAGCGAAGGATGGATCCGTGACCATGGACCACTCGCTGATGGAGCTTGCGGGGAAGGGGATCATTATGCCGGAGACGGCGGTGGAAGCCGCGGACGATCCTGCCGGGATGAATAAGAATCTGCTGCGGTTTTAGATGGCAGAAAGGTCGCAATTGTGACGAAATTTGCGACAATTTAGCAGAAAAGCATATGGAAGTTATTTACAAAATCTGTTGGGGATGTTAAGATATCGTCAAAGAAGGAGATATCGTAAGAACCGGAGGTACAGAAAGTGCCGAAATTTTCCTATCGGGCGCTCGGCAGGGACGGAAAAGAAGTCCGCGGTGTGCTCCAGGCAGAGAATAAAGCGGATGCGATCGCCAGGATCCGGCACAATTACCCGGTCCTTTTAAACGTCAGTCCGCATGATGAGAAAAAGAAGATTTCCGGGATCCTGAGTATGGAGATCGGAAATAAAAGGATAAAGACGAAGACACTGGCAATCCTGTGTTCCCAGTTCGCGATCACGCTCCGCTCCGGAATGCCGGTGGGACGCGCGATGCGGATGCTGGCGGGGCAGTGCGGAGACAAGCGTCTCCAGAAGGTGATGGAGAAGGCCGCGGAGCAGGTGGATTCCGGAAGTACCGTGGCATCCGCCTTGGAACAGTACAGCGAGCGCTTCCCACTGACGTTTATTGAGACGATCCGTGCGGGAGAGCAGTCCGGTACATTGGACCGCTCCTTCGACAGATTACATAAGTACTATGATAAGGCGTACAAGACAACGGAGAAGATCCGGAGCGCACTGATGTATCCGATGTTTGTTGTGGCGGTCGCAGTGGTGGTCCTGATCATCGTGATGGCGAAGGTTATTCCGACACTCGCGAATGTGTTTGCGGATCTCGGAGGAAATCTTCCGCTGATGACACGGATGATGATCGGCTTTTCTGATTTCTTCGAGAAGTGGTGGCTTGTGATGCTCGGAGTCCTGTTCCTTATCTGGGCAGGTCTGAAGCTTTTGGAAGGACAAAGGAAGGAAAGATCTGGAAGGCGAAGGCCGCCCTTACGGTTCCTCTGGTGGGGGTGATCAACCAGATGAGTTCCGCGGCCCAGTTCGCAAATACGATGTCTGTGCTCCTGGCGGCTGGAATCACGCTGGATCAGGCGGTGGAGACCACGGCGAGAGTGATGGACAACGCGCTGTTTCAGGAAGAAGTCCACTCCATGAAAGGCGGGATCGAGCAGGGACGTTCCCTCACGGAATGCCTGCAGAACAGACCGTACTTTCCCCAGACCATGATCGATATGTGTTCCATCGGAGAGGAGACAGGTGAACTGGAGGAAAACCTGGAGAATGTTGCTGACTATTACAGCAATGAGGCAGACTACCGTTCCCAGAGACTCCTGACAATGCTGGAGCCGGCACTTTTAGTGATGCTCTCGTTCTTTGCAGGTTTTATCGTGATCTCGATCTATCTGCCGATCTTTACGATGTATGATCTGATGTAAAATTGATAAAAACGGGTCATAAACCCGTTTAAATATACTCAAAGGAGAAGAGAACGATGAAAGGTTTATTGAAGAAGTTCCGTGAGAATAAAAAGGGATTTACACTGGCAGAGTTACTTGTTGTAGTTGCGATCGTTGCAATTCTTGTTGCGATTTCTGTGCCGATTTTTACTTCCCAGCTTGGTAAGGCTAGAAGGGCAACGAATAATGCCAACTTAAGAGCAGCTAAAGTTGCAGCAATTGCTGCATATATGACAGATAGTACTAAAAACAATGGTGCATCAGAAACATATAAATATGATCTTAAAGAGGGCACTGTTGCTGTAGATACACTTCCAAAGGGTATTGATGAAGTAGAAATCAATAGTGCATCAATTTCTACAACAAAAGTTTATGATGAAATTTTTGTAAAAGTGTCTAGTAGGGTAGTAAATGATAAAGCTGCTGATGCTGATGCTAGTGTGACCTTGTACGCAAAGTGATAAATGAAATTTGGGAACCACAATCAGTGGAAGGAAAGGATGGGGGGTCCCCATCCTTTCTTCATACCAAAACAAAATATTCAATTGAAACATAAGACCCTCGGGGGATTATTTATGAAACAAATGAAGGAAAAAAGAGGTTTTACCCTTTCTGAGCTTCTTGTAGTAGTAGCGATTATTGCAATTTTGGTTGCTATCAGCATTCCAATCTTCACCGCGCAACGGACAAAAGCAGTCAGGGCGGCGAATCAGGCGAATATCCGTGCGGCAAAAGCAGCTGCAGCAAGTGAGTTATATGGAGGGAAAGCTGAAAAACTGACAGGGACGGAAGAAAATCAGTATATGTATCTTGTTTATAATGTAAAGGAAGGAATCATTACAGATACTTATACAAACGTCCATTGGAATGATATTAACGCAAAAGCAAAAGAAGAGTATAATAAAGCCATAAACAACCAGGTCTGTGACAATATCTATGTTTTCCTAGACCTGAACAATGAAAAAAATGCCGGCGAAAATATTATCCAGACAGCCCCGTACTACGACGAGGATGGAAACGTAGGAAAGATCCAGGGACAGAACCCATTCGGCCCTCGAAAATAGGACTACAAAGGATCCTTAGCAAAAAGATAAAGGAGTATCAATATGCTGCACATCAGCCCGGGAATTACAATATACATCCTAACGATCACATTCATCCTGGGCTGCTGCCTCGGAAGCTTTGCGGACTGCGCGGCGGGACGGCTTCTTTCCGGAGAGTCAGTGGTTGCCGGGCGGTCCCACTGTGACCACTGCGGGCATGTCCTGGGAGTGCTGGACTTGATCCCGCTGTTTTCCTGGCTCCTTTTAAAAGGACACTGCCGCTACTGCAGGGCAAAGATACCGGCAGAAGCCTTTTTTGTGGAACTGGTAGCGGGAATTGCCTGCTGTATGATCGTGTATCGCTATGACATGTCTGTGATGAGTCTCAGGGGAATTCTTCTGACAGTAGTCCTTATGATCCTCAGCCTGACCGACCTTCATGGATGGATCATCCCCGACCGCCTGCAGATTGCGGGCTGTGTGATATTTTTAGCGACCGCCCTGCTTCTCCCGGACCCGATCCAGAGAATCTTTGGAGGTCTCTTCCTTGGATTGATCCTCGGCGGGGGGATGCTTCTCGTATCTCTGGTCTTTGACAAGCTCACAGGGAAGGAAAGTCTTGGCGGGGGCGATATCAAATTGTTTTTTATGACAGGACTTTACCTGAGCTCGGCCTGGGATATCCTGTTTTACCTGATCTTAAGCTGTCTCTTTGGTCTGGGGTTCGCGTTTTTCCGGAAAGAAAAACGTGTTCCTTTTGGCCCTGCGATCGCGGCGGCCTGTTTTATTATGATATTATACGGAGAAAAATTGACCGGCTGGTATACTGGCCTGTTCTGAAATGGAGAACTTCAAGATGAAAAATTGTTTGGGAATTGAGATTGGAAATTACCGGATCAAGATCGCGTATATGGAAAAAGGCGTACTGAAGGAGTATATTTCAGAACGGATCGAAGAAGGAGCGAAACCGGCTGCCAGACTCTGCGCGGAGACGATCCGGGATCTTCTGGCTCAAAAAATGATCCGCTGCAAAAAGGTTGTCTTTGTGCTGCGCCAGGAGGATTCCTACGTGAAAAAATTTAAGCTGCCGCTCATGACAACGGAACAGTTAAAGCTGAATCTTCCATATGAATTCCAGGATTATATCGGAGAGCGGCTCGACGCGTTTCAGTATGATTACGCGATGATCGATCGGACGGACGATGGGATGGAGCTTCTCGCGGCTGCCTGCAGAAAAGAATTGTGCCAGCAGTTTGAAAAAATTGCAAAACTTGCAAAATTAAAGATCGTGGGCATCGTTCCTTCCGCCATCGGTCTGGAGAGGATCCTGGAGCGGGCGCTTCATGGAGAAAAGAAAGATTTTGCAGTGCTTGATCTCAGAACCAGGGCTGTCATGGTCCATTTCTTCAACGACGGTATCTATGAGATCACCAGAACGATGGAGACCGGATGCATGGAAATCGAGAAGATCTGGAACCGGGACCCGGAGATGATCCGGGAACTGGGGTTGGACCCCGACGAATCCGCCTGGGATGAAAATGATAAAAAGAATCTGAAAAGTACACTGGATGAACGGTATCGAAGCATCGGTATCCAGATCATGCGTGTCCTGAATTTTTACAGCTTCAACAATACGGATAATACCATTGACACGCTCTATTACTGCGGCGGCGGCGCGAGATTCAAGGAGCTGACCGATGCGATCCGGGCGAACCTGGATCTTCCTGTGAAGAGTCTTGGGGAGCTTGCCCCGGAGGTGGATCTTGAAAAGATGCCGGAGTGGCTGGACAGCCCACAGACCTACGGCGTTTTACTGGCATAAGGAGGAGAAAAATGGCTGATTTAAAGATGCTTGCCGGAATGCAGATCGGCGGCTCCAGATACCCGGAAAAAAGAAGGATCAATCTGTATCAGCGCAGGATCAAAAAAAGTACGGTGGTACTTGAACTTGCGGCGTTTGCCCTGTTCGGGGTTGCCTTGTACGTGTTTGTACGTGTTGGAGTGCTTCTGCCGATGCAGCAGGCGGACCACGCGGAGATGGTCTATCAGAATATGGCATCCCAGCTTGAGACGATGCGGGCCGCCAACGGTATTTTCAATGATGTGTCCGCAGAGTATGCCCACTACGGAAGTTCCTTTATGAGTGACGAGGAAAAAAATACACCGGACCGCCTGGTGATGATCAACACGCTGGAAACAAAGATCTTCCCGCAGTGCAAGTCGATCTCTGATATTTCGGTCAGCGATGACCAGATGGTGATCAGCTGTATTCTGCCGAAAGGAACTGTCCTGTCGGAGCTTGTAGGTGGGATCGAGCAGGATGATGCGGTGAGGTATGTGACCGCATCCATCGAATCGACACAAAAAGATCAGACTGCGGGAGCAGATGATCGTCTGGCGGCGCAGAAAGCGGTAAACGCGACACTGACTGTCATGTTTAAACTTCCAGGAGAGAGCGGGGAGACATCATGAGATCTATATTAAACCATGTATTGACGAAAAAAGAAAAGATATTCCTGGTCCTTGTTGTCCTCGCGTGTCTGGGCAGCATATGGTTTTTCGGGATCTACCGTCCGATCAGGCAGAGGATCCAGGCGGCGGATACCACAGAGCTGGAAGATGAGCTCTCCATTGAGGAGATGAAGGCCCTAAAGATCCAATCGATGCAGAAGGAGATCACAGCGAATAAAGAGGCTGGGCTTCCGGAGATCCCGTCATATAATTCGTTTAAAGAGGAGATTGCGGAACTGAATAAGATCTTTGGGAACGCGGTTGATTTCGATTTTCAGTTTTCTGAGCCGGAGCAGGACGGCAGCCTGATCCGGAGAAATGTCGCGGTCAAATTCGACGCGAAAAATTTCGAGGCAGCAAAGGAAATGGTGAAAGAGATCCTGAACAGTCCATTCCGCACCATGGTCCATGACCTTTCGATCTCAAGTAATTCCAGAACAAGCGCGGATCACCAGGATGATATCAAACAGGATCCTGTGACAGTGACGTTTCTTATGACGGCTTATGAGACAAGCTATGGAGCGGATACTGTGGAGGGCCTGGAGTCCCAGGAGAGTACGGAGAAAGCAGGCGGTCTCGCAAATGCGGATGTGTCGGATCTGGAACGATCGGATCTTGAGACGGCTGCGGAAGCTGTTTTGGAGAATTAACGAATGAAAAAGACGGGAAACAGATTAAAAAGCGAAGAAGGCGCCAGCCTCGCCGCGGCACTCCTGTTTTTTGTACTGTGCGGGGTGGGAGCTTCGATCATTTTGGCGGCTGCCTCATCGACCGCGGGAAAAATGGGCCAGCTTCCGGCAGCGGACCAGAAACGGTTTGCCGTGGAATCCGCGGCGGCATTTCTCCGGGACGAACTGAAGGATGATAAAAATGTGATCACCGTGAAGGAAATTCTGGTGGAGGATTCCAGAATGTCGGAGCCTGTCAGTGACCAGATCTCATTTTCTCTAGCCGGTGGAAGCGGGGAGGGAAGAAATTCCCTTCTGGAATCCTATGTGAGAGCAAATTATGAACCGTTAGGAGATGCAGTTCCGGGCGGTGATGGTTCGGAGAAGGACCTTTCGGTATCATTAAACAGTGGAAGCGGAGCGGGACAGGAAGACCTGAAAAAGCTGAAGGCGGATATTCATGTTTCCATGTCCTCAGATTACGGGATAACAGCGGTCATCTCCGATGCAGAGACAGACACGGATCATCCGGAGGATCTCTGCCGACGAAAACTTACGGTTCCATCTAAAGTCCAGACCGATACCGATGTATCCGTGGAGCACAATGAGACAAAAGACGCGGACGGAAATGTTATTGAAGAGTGGACGATCACGACCACGACCCAGACGACTACGATCCGATGGGAACGCGGAACGATCGAGGAGATGTAAGAGGAAATGGAGAGGAGAGGACAGAGAATGGGAAAAAAGCTGACATCCGAGAATGGTGAGACCCTGACAGAACTCCTGATCTCTGTCCTGGTGATCGCCCTTGGACTCTCAATGTTTGCCGCGGCCCTCACGGCTTCAAGAAAAATGCTGATTCTTGGGACGGAGAAGATCGAAACCTACTATTCGGAGAGAAATGGCCTGGAGGGGGAAAAAAGCGAAAAGGAAGCCGGGGGAACCCTGACTGTCGCGGAAACAGGAGGAAAACGGGTAGATATTGGTTCGCCGTCCGGAGAGAACGGAACAGGAACATACCCGGTGAAACTTTATCATGCGGATATCGATTCGAAAAAGATCTGGAGGTATGTCAGATAGCCTATGAAAAAAAATGAAACGAATGCCGGTATCCGGCGGCTTTTTTCTGATTCAGGAATGACACTCACAGAACTTTTAGCGTCACTCCTGATCCTTTCCATGCTGACCCTGGTGATCAGCGGCGGTGTCATGGCAGTAAAGCATGCCTATGAAAAGGTCGTGAGAAGGGCGGATGCGGAACAGGTTCTTGCAACGACGGTGGAATTGATGACAGGGGAACTTTCTTCTGCCCTCGACGTGGATGAAAACGCGGAGACAGATCCTGTAGAGAGCAGCCTGTTTCTGAGCGGAAAAGAACACGCGTGGGTACGGTTTTCCGTGGACCCGGAGCACGGGATCAGCAGAGTGTATGAAAATGGGACTGTCGAAAGAGGGATTCCTCTGTTGTCAGAGGGAGCGATGGCTGACCGGTTTTATACGGCCTTTGAGAGATGTACCTATGGAAATGCCTGTTTTACAGTAAAAAATATTTCTGTGTACGAAAAAAATAGATCGGGGACCGGAACAGGAACCCCTGTGGCTGTTCTGCCGGAGTTAAAAGTAAGGGCAGTCAATCTGGAGGAACGTTAGATGAAAGATACGGGTAATAATAGAAAAAGGGGGAAATGGGGATTTACACTGGCAGAACTTCTGGTGGTCGTCGCGATCATCACGATCCTTGCCGGTGCTTCTTTTGTGGCAGTGCTCCGCTATCAAAGCCGTCTGCGGAGGCTGGAGATGGACCAGACCGCGAAAGAGATCTTCCTCGCGGCCCAGAACAGGCTTAGTCTGGAAAGCTCCCAGGGAATCATGGCCCGTCTGCTGGAACAGGGGGAGTCTGAGGGGAAGCTCGGGATAAAGGCCAGCGATTCCGATGCGGTCTATGTGGTCCTGTATGACGGAGGGGAAAATGATTCCACCGGTGAGATCAGGGAGAGACTTCTCCCGTTTGGTTCCATCGATGAGACCGTGAGGACAGACGGAAACTATCTTGTATTTTATGAACCAGGAACGGGAAGTGTCCGGGGGGTATGGTATTCCGACAGATATCAGTTTGTACGGGAGGATATCGGAAGTGAAGCACTCACAGAGGCGGCCGCCGATCCCGATAAGAGAGAACGGTTTTGCGGAACAAACAACGCTTTTGCGGGTCATGGACAGGCAGTCGGATATTATGGCGGTGAGAGCTCTGGGAGTGGAGATCAGCCGACAGCGCCGGAGTTTCAGCCGATCTCCATGGAGCTTTTTGACGGGCCGGTCCTCTATGTGAAAGTATATGATCCGAACATGCTCTCAAATAAGGATTATGATCTGAAACTGTTTCTGGAAGGAATGTCCAGCGGGGCGGAATGCTGGTTTGATCTGAAGAAAGATGGTTCCAGACAGAATGGGATCGCCACAAGTGAAGCTTATTACTATGTGCTGGATGATGTGACGGAAAAAGGCCTGCGGTTTGCGGATCTGAATGAAGAGCTTGCGAGCAATTTCGAGGGAACAGAACGATTGATTCCCGGAGAGGATATCCGGGTATGCGCAAAACTGTTCGCACCGGGTGGATCACGTGTCCTTCAGAGCAGCGGGCTTCTTGAGGCAAACAGTCTCTTTGAGAGTAAAAAAGAAGACAAAGTTGCGATCGGGGATCTGCGCCATCTGGAAAACCTCGATTACAGAATCTCAGAGTTTGATCCTGTTGAAAACGGGGAAAGGCTGGCATTATCCACAGTAGGAGATGACTCTTCGGACCAGAGATACGCGGCTGTGCAGCAGAAGGCCCTTTCCTGGGAAGAATTCCGGGAAGACGCGGCAGATATCCATAGAAACTTCCGGAGAAAACAGATCGATCCATCCCAGATCTCCGTCTATTACATGACAGCAGGAGAAGAGCGGGAAGAGCAGAAAAGCGCGAAAGCTGGCTGTTTTGTGCCGGTGGATCCACAGTTTGCGTTGGATTACCACGGAAATACCTTTTCTGTCGACGGGATCCGGATCGAAACAGAGGACGGGGTGAACGGCGGTCTCTTTGGAAATGTGACAAAGAATCTGACGGTAGATCATCTGATACTGCGCCGGATGAACGTCACTGCAAATGGGACAGCCTGTGCCGGTGCACTGATCGGGCGCGGAAGCGGGGAGAGCCAGATCGACGTGAGCGATGTCCTGATCCAGTACCCGGAAATTTCTGTAAATGGAACCAGGAACGCAGCATCCGGCGCAAGCGTGGACGCGGGAGGTGTTGTCGGGACTTTTGATGGAAAGAGTCTTTCTCTTACAGGAGTTCTTGTGGAGAACAGCTTCCGCAGCAAAGTGTCCGCCGGATCTGAACCGGATCGGACAGAACTTTCAGGGGAGGAAGAGGCCGCGCTCAGGATCTTTTCCTCCTATGGAGCGGCTGGCGGTCTCATCGGAAGTGTGACAGATGGAAATTTAAAGATCTCCGCCAGTGCGTCATCCGTCTATGTAGATGGAAAGGATTACGTTGGCGGTCTTATTGGAAGTGCTGTCACGGCTGGAAAAGTCATGATCGACGGCTGCTATGTCGGCGGCCATACTTCGGAAGGGAAATTTTTAGGAGATCCTGTGCCGGGGCAGGCAGAATTTGAGAAAACAACAGGCCGGTATAACATCGTATCTAGAAACACGAGAGCAGGCGGTCTGGCGGGAGTTCTTCCGGCGGGCAGCGCAGTTTCCCATTCCTATGTGACGGCATCGGTGTACTCAAACGCCGTCACAAGGTCCCGGAACACGGAACAGGGAGAAGCTCCGGATGCGGACCAGCCGCAGAGAGAAGCTGCTTTTGTGGGAGTTTATGGTTCTATTGCGGGAAACTTCGGAGTTTCCGGACGGGCAGCCTCGGAGTTTCCGTTCTGTTACAGTTCTGTTTATGTAAATGGAGCCAGGGCAGCGGTGCATTCAGAGGACCTGAACGGAGAGTTTGCGTCGGATAAAACGAGAGACAGCAAGGGGTTTCCTTATGACAGAACACTGGAAAAGACATATCCGATGCCGACGGTCCTCGATCTGATGAAGAAAGATGGTTCTGTGTCTGCGGGTGAGCGGGATGGTCTGTCAAAATATGTGAGAGTCCATATCGGCGACTGGGTCCGGATGATCCCGGCCGGATCGGAAGAGCCGATACCGACTCCTGATCCAGAGCCAGCCGATTCACCGGTCACCAACGGAAACCGGCTCTATGTGGAGCAGGAGATCGATCTTCCGGCAGATGGAAACAGGTATGTGACGTTTTCTGTGACAGGAACCCAGAGTGGAAAGAGTATTTACTATATCGTGAAGCCAGTCTCAAATGGAGAAGACTTCTCCGGAACAAAATTTTCTATCGTCCGGGCGGAAACGCAGGATGGTTTTACTCTCGAACCGGGTGTGTGGCTGAACGAGAGCAATGATATTGAAAAGAGGCTGGAATATTCCATTACTGAGGATGGGAAAATGAAGATCCGCCTGTATGTGGACAACCTTTCGGTGAACAGCGGCGGATATCAGGCCTTATGGGACAACTGGAATGGCGAAAACAGGATGGATATGAAAGCCGGGGAAGATATCGAGATCGGTGTCTGCGATGGGATCCGGATTCCGGAAGAACCGGAGCGGACAACAGTGAACAGCTTGTTTCAGAGTATCGCGCCGAACGACGACGGGGATGAGACATACACGGCTTATGTCTCCAACGCGAGACATCTGGAAAACTTAAATTTCTTTGGAAATACAGAGTGGAAGCATAATAGGATCAAGGTAACGCGGGTCATCCAAAGGGACAATATTATCTGGACAGCAGATGATGAGATCAGAGCGGTGACAAAATACGGTGCCGGACCGTACTGCGGGGAGATGGATGCGGCGTATGAAAACTGGATCATTTACGGCGGCACGAGCGGACTTTCTGAGAAGGGATGTTTTGTTCCGATCAATAATCCGGAGATCCGTTTCTATGATGGAGGTGGATTTACGATCGCGGGACTGAACATGGAGATGGGTGGTACTCACCAGGATCAGGGTGCGTCCTTATTTGTCAGCGCTCCCAGCATGGAGATTTCAAACCTGAAATTGAAGGATCCCAGGGCAATCGCGAAGGGAAGCGGAAACGCGGCGCTCCTGATCCAGAGCGTTGGAAGCGGAAATGCCGATGAGAAAAAACTCGTATTAAAAGATATCGAGATATATGGAGACGATATCCAGATCGCTTCCGGCGGATATGGAAACTCTACGGGTGGTCTTGTGGGCAGCGCGGATGTCGATGAGGTCGATGTGGAGCGGGTATCTCTTCATGGCAGAAATGCCCTGGTCCGGAGAAGGTATAACGGAGGGACTGTCGGCGGTTTTATAGGCTCTGTGAAGACGAAAACGTTTACGATGGATCAGTGTATCTATTCCGGGTATATTGCGGGCGGAACGAACACGGAGGGCTGCGGTGGATTCATCGGGAAACTCGCTGCATCAGAGGGAATGATCAAAAATTCTTACGTAGCGGGAAGAAATGACTCCTACCCATATGCTGGGCTTGATCATCGGACGGATGCAGAACGTACATGGGATCTCACGGATGGAGTCAGCATCACAGGAGTCTGGGTAGTCGGCGGCCTGATCGGCACTCTGGATGGAAAAATGACGGTTGGGCAGTGTTTTGTGGCAGCCGGGATCAGTGATTCCGGCAGTTCCGGCGGGTATTCCGGCGGAACGGGCGGTCTGATCGGATGTGTCACAGGAAACAAGAAACTGGAATTTCAGGATTGTTACTTTGCGGGAAATATTGACCGCCGCGGAAAGACGGAAAAACAGGACGGCGGTCCGACGATCAGCAGGGACTGGCCGGGAAATACCGGGATCATGGCCGGAAACGTCAACGGATCGGAAACGTCATTTTATAGCTGTACATATCTGGCGATTCCTGGTCTGAAGGGAAGATACATGGTTGGAAACAGGAGTGTGCCTGCTGTAAATCTGGCGGCAGTGCCGGGAGAGGAGTCCATGTCTAATATCTTATCTTCCGGAAACGAAAACAATGCGGATAAAACGCTCAGTTTCAGCGCAGACTTATCGGGGAGCTCCTACCCATATAAGATATGGACGAAAAACGGGGAAGACCAGACCGTCTATTACGGCGACTGGATCGACTGGAAAAAGCTCCAGTGATCCGTAAAAAACTTCCGAAGCAGGCAGGCATTCTTCTGCCTGCCTGCTTCGTACCGTCCCCATGCGCTTTCGAGCGCGGCAGACAGTAAGTCCGTAGTTATTGTACACGGGCAATGTCAGTAACTGCCTGCATGCTGCCTGAGATTTCAGCGCGCAAGCTGGAGATTGACAGCCCTGAGTTTTTATGTTATGATGGCTTTATCTGTGGACAGGAGGTGTAGTCGGTGATTAGAATTATTCTGACGATCGTATTCGTTATCTTATGTATCGCAATGACAGTGATCGTGTTAATGCAGGAAGGAAAGACTTCCGGACTTGGCGCGATCAGTGGTGTAGCTGAGAGCTACTGGGGAAAAAATAAAGGCCGTTCTATGGAAGGCAACCTTGAAAAGTTTACAAAAATTGCGGCAATCCTGATTTTTGTACTTGCCCTGGTATTAAATTTAAAGGTAATTTAATTCTAAGATGACGAACACTCTTGCAGCGATAACTTCCGTGCAGGAGTGTTTTTTGTTTAACAGGAAATTTCGATGAAGATTCCGGGTGACAAAAGGGCGCGCTCTTTATTATTTATAATATGGTCTGCAGAATCTTATTAATTTGATCATTTGCGGCTGCCCGGTGTGAATACTGCACTGGGAACTTTTAGATTGTTTGGATTTTACCGGATATTATTTAAGGAGAAGAATGGAAGAAAAGTTAATGGAAGAGCGGAAAAATATGCTGCTGGACCTGATGAAGGATCCGACATATGTTCCGATGAAATTAAAAGAGCTGGCGATGCTTCTTGGTGTCACAAAGGAGCAGCGCGGCGAGCTGGAAGAAGTTTTAAATGAGTTGGTGGCGTCTGGAAAGGTTGGAATCTCGAAAAAGGGAAAATATGCGAGATCCGAGGTCTTCGCCCAGACGGGAGTTTTTGCGGCTCATCACCGGGGCTTCGGCTTTGTGACTATCGAGGGCAGGGAGGATGATCTCTTTATCCCGCCGGATGATACCGGGGATGCCATGGACGGGGATACGGTCCAGGTCGTCATCAATGAGAACGGAAGAGGCGGCCGGACGGAGGCGAGAGTCTTAAAGGTATTGAAGCATGCCAACGAGACCCTGATCGGAACCTTCGAGAAAAACAAGAATTTCGGTTTCGTGATCCCGGACAACCCGCGGATCACCATGGATATCTTTATCCCCCAGGGAAAGGAAAATGGCGCGGTATCCGGGCACAAAGTTGTGGTAAAGCTGGATACTTACGCGGCGAAAAATAAAAATCCGGAAGGCCATGTAAAGGAAATTCTGGGTCATATCAATGATCCGGGAGTGGATATCCTGTCCATCGTCCGGGCCTACGGGCTGCCGGAGGAGTTCCCGGAAGAGGTGATGGAGGAGGTCTCCCATGTTCCGGAGGCGCTCTCGCCGGAATATGTGGAGGAGGAGATCGAGAAGAACGGAAGAGTGGACCTTCGAAATGTGCCGATGGTGACCATCGACGGAGAGGATGCGAAGGATCTGGACGATGCAGTCAGTGTGTCGAAGGAGACGATAAACGGGGAGACGATCTACCATCTCGGCGTTCACATCGCGGATGTGAGCCATTATGTAAAGGAGAAGAGTCCTCTCGATGAGGAGGCGTACAAGCGGGGAACCAGCGTGTACCTTGTGGACCGCGTGATCCCGATGCTGCCCCACAGACTTTCCAACGGAATCTGTTCCCTGAATGCAGGATGTGACAGGCTGGCGATGAGCTGTCTTATGGATATCGATGAAAAGGGTATTATTGTGGGGCATAAGATCTGCGAGTCTGTGGTGAACATTGACCGGAGAATGACGTACACGGCGGTGAATGCGATCCTGGAAGCGAAGAATGGAAAGAATAGCGGGGAGGACGCTGAGTTAGAAGAGACAAAAGGACGGAACCAGGACGAGCGTTTTGAGAATGATGAACAGAAAAAATCGAAACGGAGTCTGAAAAATGTACAGGCAGATGATCTCGAGAAAAAGAAAGACGCAGCGAAAGAGAAAGCTGAATTCGCGAAAAAGTGCCTGGAAGAGTACGAGGATTTCGTCCCGATGTTCCTGCTTCTGGACGAGACCGCTCGCGTCTTAAGAGAAAAGCGCATGGCGAGAGGTGCTGTGGACTTCGATTTCCCGGAGTGCAAGATCATCCTGGACGCAAAGGGACGCCCGGTGGAGATCAAGCCATACGAGCGGAACGCGGCGACAATGCTGATCGAGGACTGCATGCTGGCGGCCAACGAGACCGTGGCGGAAGATTACTACTGGCAGCAGGCGCCGTTCCTGTACCGCAGCCATGAGAAGCCGGATGGGGAGAAGATCAAGCGCTTCGGAATCCTGATCAACAATTTCGGTTACTCGATCCGTCTCCAGAACGGGGAGCTTCACCCGAAGGAGATGCAGAAGCTTCTTGCAAAGGTGGCCGGATCCCCGGAGGAGGCGCTTCTCGCGAGACTGGCGCTCCGCTCCATGAAACAGGCGAAGTACACGACGGACTGCATGGGACATTTCGGTCTTGCGGCGAACTATTATACCCACTTCACCTCCCCGATCCGCAGATACCCGGATCTTCAGATCCACCGTATCATCAAGGAGAATCTTCACGGTGAGCTTACGAAGAAGCGCGTGGCCCACTACGAGAAGATCCTGCCGGAGGTTGCGGTCTGGACATCATCCAGGGAACGCCTTGCGGACGAGGCGGAGCGGGAGACCGACAAGGCGAAGAAGGTCCAGTTCATGGAACACCATATCGGCGAGGAATTCACCGGTGTGATCTCTGGAATCAGCAACTACGGTTTCTATGTGGAACTCCCGAATACTGTGGAAGGCATGGTACGCCTTGCGAACCTGGATGGCGATTACTATGTGTTCGATGAGGAACACTATGAGTTAGTGGGAGAGCGGACGAGAAAGAAATATAAGCTGGGACAGACGGTGAAGATCCAGGTGGTCTCTGTGGACAGATATTTGAAGACCATTGATTTTCTGCCGGTAAGAAAATTTGATTAGGCGAAATGATTCGGACACGACGGATTGGCGGCGAAAATTTCCCGGAAAACATTGCTTTGCAGTGAAATGGTATTATAATATAGAGATAAGTTCCGGTCGGATGAGTTCCCGGCTGGAACAGAAAAGAGGATAGGATTATGGCAAAGAGCAGCGGCTTTAAGCTGATCGCGAACAATAAAAAAGCGTATTTCGACTTCTTTATCGATGATAAGTTCGAGTGCGGTATTGCCCTTGCGGGAACGGAAGTAAAGTCTATGCGTATGGGCAAGTGCAGCATCAAGGAATCCTTCGTGCGGATCACAAACGACGAGGTCATGATCTACGGCATGCATATCAGCCCGTATGAGAAGGGAAATATCTTCAACAAGGACCCGCTCCGCGAGAGAAAACTCCTGATGCACCGCTACGAGATCAACAAATTAAAGGGAAAGATCCAGGAAAAAGGTTATACCTTAGTGCCGCTCCAGGTATACTTTAAGGGAAGTCTCGTAAAAGTGGAGATTGGTCTCGCAAGAGGTAAGAAGCTCTACGATAAGCGCGCTGATATCGCGAAGAAGGATCAGAGAAGAGAGCTGGAGAAGGAATTCAAGGTGAAAAACCTGTACTAGAGCGGATCTATACTGCGGACCCTTGACAATTTGGGCGAGTGATGGTAAAATTTGTGTTACGCGAGAACAGTACCAGTATAGAATTCGGGGTCGCCTGGATTTTGAACACTGTCAAAAGCGAACGCATCGGAAGAATGTCTGCGGTCCATTGCGGATCGGGCGATGCGATAAACTCCGAAGAGAGTGCCAGTAAGGGCTTGTACTGGTTTCGACGGGGGCTTTGAAGCTGGTGAAGCTATCCGCATGCAATGCGTTAAATGGCAAACCTAAATATAAACGCTAACGACGAATTAGCATACGCAGCCTAATTTAGGCAGCTGTCGGCCTTAGAATACCTGCATTTTAAGTAACCGGCATCATTTAAAGCAGGAAACGACACGTGCAAAGCTTTGCGCACGCGGGCGTATGATGAAGCTACCAAACGGATCAGGATGTCTGCTTTCGGGTTCGGGCGGGAATTCTAAATAACAGACTATGATAGTAGAAGAACAGGGAATAGGTTTTCGGACAGGGGTTCGATTCCCCTCAGGTCCACTATAAGGGAAGTCTTGAGAAATCGGGATTTCCCTTATTTTATGCCTGTTTGCGAGAAATATTAAAAGATGTTATCAGCTCAAATAAAACGCTAAAAGTGCATATCTACGGGGGAAGTATCACACGAAATATTACATGAAAAGCTATTTATACTGGAAAGAGAACAGCACAGATTGACAAAATTATTTTCATGCTTTACACTTTAAATTACAGAACACTTCCCGGAACCAAGAACTGCCGGGAGAAATATGAAACGAAAGTAAAGGAGAACTCTAATGAAAAAACGGGGCAACTATTTAAAGAAAGCATATTATCACTTAATGAAGATCGAGCAGAAGAAAAACAAGATCCTTCAGGTGGAGAACTATGGCGAGATCAACGCGGAGTTAAACCGCAAGTTCGCGAAGGGCGAGTATTTCGATTCCAGCGAAGTTTATGTTGAGGACGGTTACCTCTGCGTGGGCGAAGGTTTCTTCCGCCTTTCCGGAAAAGAGCAGGACGCTCTGATTGAGTATCTCTGCCCGGAAGAGGACAGCACTGAAGAATAAATGAAGATAAAAAAGAATGTGTCTTCCTGTTAAACAAAAAAGATACCGGTATGAGCTGTGCGTTTCGCGGTCATACCGGTATCTTTTTATATGAGCACGGCATAGAAAAAATAGTCAGCCTCTGCACTGCGCGGACGTGCGAATTCTTATAAAATGCAAGTCAGACTTTTGATAAATGCGTCTTTCTCTGCAATCTCAGCCGCATTTGCGAGGAACTCAGCGATACCGCTGGTGGTCTCCTCGTCAGCCTCATAAAAAACAGCCCATGTGTAGAATACGCATTTTAAATGCTCCATCTCGTCTTCGCCGGCCTTTGCCAGAGCGATCATCTTATCAATGAATTCTTTTTCAGAAACTCCAGTGGTTGGAAATTCTGCTGGTGTAAAATCCATAGCTGCAAACTCCTTTCCTGTGATCCGGACTTGGATCGTAGTGCGTGATGATTCGGGATCCTCACGATCACTTAAGTGTTTTCATATCCGAGCTTCAGGGTGACCAGAGAATCATCATCCAGAACCTCGCCCTTTTTGTAGATATAATCGCGGATCAGCACTTTCAGCTTTTCGTCAACGGCAGAACTCGAATAGATCGTGTCCGGAACCGACTTTACGAATTCCTTGAGATCTGTTCCGGCAGTTCCCTCCGGACACGGAAGCGAAGCCTGACGGCACGCCATGCCGACTGCGCAGGATAATTCCATATGGTTGATCAGTCTCGCCGGTGTCTCAAAATTTTTGATCTTAATTTTCACGGACATCGGGACAAGCGTATGTACCATCGGACGGATCTCCTTTCTGTCCCTCGCGTTCACGGACCATCTTCCAGATCAGGTCGTGCATCCACTGGACGGTCTCCTGAAGCTTTGAATTTTCGTCCTTTAAACGGGCAATTTCGGCTTCCAGTTCCTGGATTTTTGCATCTTTTTCTTCGGACATGGTAAAAACCTCCCTGAAAACTGTATGAGAACAGAACAAGTATAACATCAGAATGGAAACATGTCCAGTGGAGGAGCGGGCAAAACAGGCGGAAAAAGAATGATTGATTCAAGTGTGACTTTGAGATATAATAAATTTTGGTAACTATTCAGTACCTTCATAGTTACGTGCAAAAATCCATTCCAGATCAGCTTCGCTGATGGGATTTTTGCCTTCCAGCCTATGTTTCCTTACGGTCAGAGCAGCAAGTGCGCAGACCTACTGAACAGTTACAAATTTTGTTTCTATTTCTGCGAGAAAATACATAAAAAGAGGAACATGAAATATGAGTTCAGTTTTACTAAAAGCGGGCTGCTTTTTCCTGATCATCCTGATGGGATATGGTCTGAAAAAAATTGGTCTTTTAAGCCAGTCGGATCTTCCGGTCTTCTCGAAGCTCGTCACGAAGATCACACTCCCGGCAGCGATCATCCATAACTTCAGCCAGGCGACCATGGATGTCTCCATGCTGGTGATCGTGCTGATCGGTTTCCTGTGCAGCGGTGCGTATGCGGTGATCGGATACGGACTTTTTGCGAAAGGGACGAGGGACCAGAAGGCGTTTGGCCTCGTAAACGCGTCGGGATACAATATCGGCTGCTTTACGATGCCTTTCGTCCAGGGATTCTTAGGAGCGCCGGGCGTGGCCTGTACCAGCCTTTTTGATACGGGAAACGCGGTGGTCTGTACTGGTGGTTCCTATGCGGTGGCTGCGTCAGTGGCAGGAAAAGGCGGTGCCGGAGATAAGCATCAGATCCGGAGGATCGTGATCCAGCTCTTAAAATCCATCCCGTTTGACTGCTATGTAATTATGACAGCACTGACGATGGCGGGACTCCGTATTCCGGTCTTCATGGACCAGGTAGCTGAGACTGTGGGGAACGCCAACACCTTCCTCTCTATGACCATGATCGGTCTCGGACTGGAGTTACATATGACGAGAGAGCAGACGGGCAGTGTTGCGAAGATCCTGGGAACGAGATTTGCAGTTTCTGCAGTCCTGGCAGTTTTGTTTTATCAGTTTCTGCCGTTTTCCCTGGAGATCCGCAGAACCCTGGCAATCCTGATGTTTGGCCCGGTATCGGCCCTTGGCGTTCCGTACACCTCCATGCTTGAGGGAGATGTGAACCTTGCCAGCGCGGTGAACTCGGCATCAATCATTCTCGGAATCGTGAGCCTGACAGCGGCGATCATCATCTTCTAAGAAATTTATAGTCGTGCATAGGGCGGCATCAGGTATACCGCGGAGGCGCTGCATAGCTGTATCACACAAAATAAGGAGGAACACAATGGAATTACGGAACGAAAAGGACGCGCGGTTTATCATCCGGCATCATGTGACGGAAGAAAAGCTGCTTCATCTGGAAAAGGGAGTCCGGAAACTCGGTTTCCAGTCCGGCGGAAAGAGGATCATGTCGATCTTTCTTGGGCTTTTCCTGCTCTGCATGGCAGCAAAAGTCGTAATCGGCGGAACGATCGGGGACGCACTCATGATGATCGGCATTCTCTGTGCCATGGGATTCGTGTTTGGAACCTATGCCCTTTTGAAAGGCTGGCTGGACGCGAAAAAGCAGATCCATCTCCAGTTCGAGGCGGGGAGGATGGAAGATAACTATCAATGGGAATACCGCTTCTACGAGGACGGATATGAGGTTATCGGAAAGAATGAGAAATCCCGTGTGCAGTATAAAAACGTGGGACGCCTTATTGATATGTCCGGTATGTATGTGCTGGTGGAGCGCGGAAATGTGGTGCGTTACTTCATGAAGGATGACGCGGTACAGGGAAATTCCGCGGAGCTTGCAGGATTCCTGACAGAAAAGTGCCATCTTCCGATGGAACAGATCGCAGTACGATAGGAGGTGCGGGATGGAACCGATATACGCAGTAAAATCTACATATGATGAAGATATGTTTTATCACCAGGTTGTGGCTTCCAAGCCGCGGATGATGCCGAAGGAGAACGATGGGAAGAAGATCAAGTTCCAGCTTCCTGATTTCGGACTGAAAGATACTTTGATGGCGCTTCTTGTGGGCGCAGCTGTTTACATGGCGTTCGGACAGCTTGATCAGTCCACGAGGATCCTGCAGGCGGTGCTTTGCGGACTTGTGGCGGCTGTAGTACTTCGGCGAATGAATGAGAGACAGAACGGGGAGACTTCCGGAAAGAAGGCGAATTCCGTATCTGCCGATAAAAATCAGGCTCTGCAGCTTCTGGAGAGCTCTGGATTAAAGGGTGACCGATGCACCATGAATTTTTATGAGGACACCTTTACGGTGGAGCGGCCTGGCATCATCACGGAGTACCAGTACGAGGGAATCGCATGGATCAAAGAGACCAGCAAGTATTATATGATCTTTTGGAACAGATCCCTCGCGATCCCGGTGGAGAAGGCGGGATTCTACCGCGGAAAGAAGGAGACATTCGGATCTTTCCTTGAAAAACGGTGCAATAAGGTGATCGAGAAGGTAAGAAACGTATAGACGGACGGAGGACCATTTCTATATGGAAGTCCATAGTTCCGAACGGTGGAGCTGTGTAAAATTAAATGGAGAGGATCTTTTGGGGATGAAAATAAAAAAAGAAGAGAAAATGCAGATCGAAAAGCTGCCGACATTGAAGTTAAAATATACGCTGGTCGTGCCGTTCATGGGAATCGTGGATGCGCTGACTATGGGGAGCTTCTTTATGAATCCGGCGGCAGATGGAAAACTGCTCATCAAGGCGTTCTATGTGATCTGCGGAATTGCGGGGATTTTATTTGCACTGTGGGGACTTTTGTGGAAGACTACGATTGACGGCAAGACGATCAAGGTAAACCCGGTAATAGGAAAGAAAAAGGTGGTCCCGTTTTCAGATTTGAAAAAAGCGGTTGTTTATAAGAAGAAAAAGACGGGATCTATCGTGAGTTATGAGCTGATCGATAAGAATAACCAGTCCATCGTTACGATCTATCCGCTTATGAAGGACAGCAGTACATTGATGGAGAGATTGAAACGCCTGAAATATCCGGTGGAGGAAGCATAAGGCAGAAATCCCATCAGGGAAGCTGAACTGGAATGGATTTTTGCGCGTAACTATGAAGGTACTGAATAATTATGCTGGTTTTAGGAAAAATCCCGGGAGAGTGAATACTTCGGGATCTTTCTGCGCATAATGACCTCTGATGAAACAGGAAAAAGGAGGCCATTTTATGACAAAACTGGATTGTACCGTGACGACATGTGTCCATAATGCGGAGAAGTGCTGCTGCAAGAGCGGAATCCTCGTGGAGGGAGCGCAGGCGAAGAACTGCTGTGATACCTGCTGCGGAAGCTTTGAGGAGAACAGGGGCGGTCTTTTTAAGAATCTTTTTAAGACGCCGGAATCAAAGCTTGAGGTGGAATGTGATGTAGCGAACTGTCTCTACAATGATGACCATCAGTGCAGGGCAGAGCGGATCACGATCGCCGGGGACGGCGCCATGGCTGTCGGGCAGACGGAATGTGCAAGCTTTAGGGAGAAGTAGGAATAATGAAGGAACTGGCTGCGGAGAAAGCTGATGACAGCAGACTGACCGTTGCCGGTTCCTTTTTTACTTAGCAGGAAAGCCGCTGTTTTGCCTGAAAGAAAGGCACTATGGATTTGCGATATGGGTCTTTGCAAAGATAGATCCATGGGAGCAGTATGAAAGGTCTGTGGAGAATACCGGGCAGAATCATGGAAGGTGCACTTGAACCGAAAAAAGTATTGGAAATTCTGGGAAAAGTGATTGACAAAACGATAGCGGTATAGTAAAATAACAAAAGTTGTGAGAACAACTGACAGGAAAGCAGGTATCCGCCTCACCCTGGCACGAGTAAGTGACCCGGGTTCATAGACATCGGTTTTTATCATGCAGCAGCATGCCAAACCAATGCAGTTACGAGCGGATAGTTACCTATCTGCTTTTTCTTTTCTATCGACATATGTAGAGTATGAGAGTTGGAGGTGTACGGCTATTAGCGAGTTAATGATTAACGAGCAGATCCGTGATAAGGAAGTTCGTTTAATTGGAGAAAATGGTGAGCAGCTTGGAATCATGTCTGCAAAAGACGCTTATAAAATGGCGAGAGACGCAGAACTGGATCTTGTAAAGATTGCTCCGGCAGCGAAGCCGCCGGTATGTAAGATCATTGATTACGGTAAGTACAAGTATGAGATGATCCGTAAGGAGAAGGAAGCGAAAAAGAAGCAGAAGACGATCGAGGTGAAGGAAGTACGTCTTTCCCCGAACATCGATACAAACGATCTTAATACAAAGATCGGATCTGCGAGAAAGTTCATCGAAAAAGGCAACAAGGTAAAAGTTACGCTTCGTTTCCGCGGTCGTGAGATGGCTCATATGAACCAGACAAAGTATATTCTGGATGATTTCGCTGAGAAACTTTCCGATATCGCTGTTGTCGATAAGCCTTCCAAGGTAGAGGGAAGAAGCCTGGTAATGTTTTTAACTGCAAAACGATAAGGGAACAATTTTAAGGAGGAAACAACAATGCCTAAAATGAAAACAAGCAGAGCAGCTGCAAAACGTTTCAAAAAGACCGGAACTGGTCAGTTAGTGAGAAATAAAGCTTATAAGTCCCATATCTTAACTAAGAAATCCACAAAGCGTAAGAGAAATCTTAGAAAAGACATCGTTACCGATATCACAAACAGCAAGGTAATGAAGAAGATTTTACCGTATTTATAATTTGTTTCGGAATTAAGATTAAGGAGGAAATTAAGCAATGGCAAGAATTAAAGGTGGCTTAAATGCCAAGAAGAGACATAACAGAATGCTCAAGTTAGCCAAAGGTTACAGAGGGGCTCGTTCCAAACAGTATAGAGTAGCAAAGCAGTCCGTAATGAGAGCTTTAACAAGCTCCTACGCTGGCAGAAAAGAGAGAAAGAGACAGTTCAGACAGCTCTGGATCGCTCGTATCAACGCTGCAGCTAGAATCAACGGCCTTTCCTACAGCAAGTTCATGTACGGCTTAAAGCAGGCTGGTGTTGTTATGAACCGTAAGGTATTATCCGATATGGCTATCAACGACGCAGAGGGCTTTGCAAAGCTTGCTGAGTTAGCAAAAACAAAACTGGCTTAATTAGTCGATGAGAATAGAAAAAACCTTTCCGGTGGAGTGATCTGCCGGGGAGGTTTTTTGCGTTTTTTGGGGAGAGGTTCATAGTGGTGGGAGTTACGCGCCGACGGGCCTCCGGGCGCGGACGCTTCACGGGATTCCGGGAGGGTTCCTCTAAGCTCCCGGAAAAATGCTAAGGGCGGAGGTCCGAGGACACAACTCGCAACTTTCGTTGCTCAAACAAGTGTCCTCGGACCTCCAACGCATTTTCCTGCGAGCCAAGAGGAAACCAGCTCCCTCCACCCAGGCTCGTCCGTGCCCGGATGCCCGTCGGCGCTGTGTATTGGCGGGATGAGGGAAGGAAAAGGAAGGGTGTGGAGGGAGAGATGGGATTGGCGGAAGCCAGACGATACGCGGGGCCCTTTGGGCGCCGCGGCATCGCGAGATTGTTGATGTGAAACTAAAAAAGGCTTAAGTCTTTCGACTTAAGCCTTCGTGCAGAAGAAGGGACTTGAACCCTCATGATATTGCTATCACACGGACCTGAACCGTGCGCGTCTGCCAATTCCGCCACTTCTGCATCTCGTCAGATGACGTATCTCATTGACAAAACATATTATAGTATAAGGCGTGGGATTTGTCAAGAGTTTTTTAAATATTGCTAAAAAAACATTTTTTTTACAAAATTCAAAAAAGTACTTGTCAAACAGAAAGAACTATGGTATATTAATATGCGTCGGTGAGAGATACAAAATCTTGAAACACCCGATACGCGGAAGTGTCGGAACTGGCAGACGAGCAAGACTAAGGATCTTGTGGTGGTTACATCGTGTGGGTTCAAGTCCCATCTTCCGCACGAAAGACTCAAGTCGAAAGACTTGAGTCTTTTTGCGTTATAGAGAAAATAGCGATAGATGTGGAGAGCCTGGTGATTGAGGTGATGGTACTGGAATTGTCAAATTAATGTATGAATGCGTATTTTGAGGAAAATGCCACGCAAAGTGTAACATGGAGAGAAGGAAGCGCGGTTGCGATGAGCACCAGAGGGAAGCGCTATATTCGGCGTTTGTGGGAAGAGCAGGAGAAAAGGCGATGGAAATTTAAGATAGATGATATTTCTGAAGGATGACTGCAGAAGATGTTTTGTGAGATATAGCCGTAGAGATCATTGCATGATATCTTTGGGATGGGTCTTACTGTGGAGATGATCTCTTTAGCGGATTTCGGTTATGCCATGGGATAGAATATAGTACAAATTGAGTGAAAAAAATATGTTATTAAAAAAATAAAAAAAGTTTAAAAAAGTACTTGCCAAACAGAAAGAACTATGATATATTAATATGCGTCGGTGAGAGATACAAAATCTTGAAACACCCGATGCGCGGAAGTGTCGGAACTGGCAGACGAGCAAGACTAAGGATCTTGTGGTGGTTACATCGTGTGGGTTCAAGTCCCATCTTCCGCACGAAAGACTCAAGTCGAAAGACTTGAGTCTTTTTGCGTTATAGAGAAAATAGCGATAGATGTGGAGAGCCTGGTGATTGAGGTGATGGTACTGGAATTGTCAAATTAATGTATGAATGCGTATTTTGAGGAAAATGCCACGCAAAGTGTAACATGGAGAGAAGGAAGCGCGGTTGCGATGAGCACCAGAGGGAAGCGCTATATTCGGCGTTTGTGGGAAGAGCAGGAGAAAAGGCGATGGAAATTTAAGATAGATGATATTTCTGAAGGATGACTGCAGAAGATGTTTTGTGAGATATAGCCGTAGAGATCATTGCATGATATCTTTGGGATGGGTCTTACTGTGGAGATGATCTCTTTAGCGGATTTCGGTTATGCCATGGGATAGAATATAGTACAAATTGAGTGAAAAAAATATGTTATTAAAAAAATAAAAAAAGTTTAAAAAAGTACTTGCCAAACAGAAAGAACTATGATATATTAATATGCGTCGGTGAGAGATACAAAATCTTGAAACACCCGATGCGCGGAAGTGTCGGAACTGGCAGACGAGCAAGACTAAGGATCTTGTGGTGGTTACATCGTGTGGGTTCAAGTCCCATCTTCCGCACGAAAGACTCAAGTCGAGAGACTTGAGTCTTTTTGCGTTATAAAAGCTACTTTTTTCAGGGGTTATGACAAAAGAGTAAGGGACCAATCATTAAATAAGCGTGCGAATATGCTTTGCACAGAAAATTTCAACACGCCGCTGTCAGACAGAGAGCGGAAGAGTGCACTGGAGACATGGATCGAGCTGATACAGCCGGGGGAGACCATGAAATCGGTAGGCTGCGAATGGACCGATGATGGAAAAATATCAGCCGAGAGGGAAGGAGAGAGGCTGGTATGAGGATCAGGGAGAAGAATACCTCTTCATCAAAGCCCTGGCAGTGAGTTGCGGAGAGTCCGAGAGGAAGAGGGAGAAAAACTCTGTAAACAGGTCCGACTGTGATCATTAAGGGCGATGAGCTTATGAATTAGGCTTGTCGCTTTTTGTTTTGACAATACAAATGATCCGGGGGAAGTTTTATAGAAATGTAAAGAAAAATCAATAGGTCTGTCATGAAAGTTGTGATAAGATATTAGAACAGAGGGACGATTCGGAACGTAATACTGAGATGTGCGCGCGGAAGGATCGGAATACCGGAAAGACATCATACATGACAATAGAAGAGAGGTTTTACATATGCCGGAATTAAGCAGAAGAGTACAGACATTTACAGACTCCGTCATCCGCAGGATGACAAGGATCAACAATATGACACCGGGAAGCATTAACTTAAGTCAGGGATTCCCGGATTTTGATCCGCCGCAGGAGATCCTGGACGCGTTAAAGGAAGCGGCGGAGCATGGTCCACACCAGTATTCCATCACCTTTGGGGCGAAGAATTTCCGGGACGCGCTGGCAGAAATGTATACAAAGAAATTTGCCCGTGAGATCGATCCGGAAAAGGAGATCGTTGTGACCTGCGGGGGAACGGAAGCGATGATGGCGGCGATGATGACCGTGTGCAATCCGGGAGATAAGGTCGCGGTGTTCAGCCCGTTCTATGAGAACTATGGGGCGGACGCGATCCTCTCCGGGGCAGATCCGGTCTATGTGCCGCTTGTGCCGCCGGATTTCCATTATGACAGCGAAGCTCTGGAACGGGCGTTTCAGGCCGGTGCGAAGGCACTGATCCTATGTAATCCGTCGAATCCCTGTGGAAAAGTATTTACGATGGAAGAGATGGAGGAGATCGCGGAGCTCGCAAAGCGGTATGACGCCTTTGTGATCACGGACGAGGTGTACGAGTACATTATCTACGGTGAGAACCGCCATATCTCCATGGCTGCTTTGCCCGGAATGTATGAGCGGACGATCACCTGCAGCTCCCTCTCAAAGACATACTCCATGACCGGATGGAGACTCGGCTATCTGATCGGATCGGAACATGTGATCGAGGCGGCGAAGAAGGTCCATGATTTCCTGACCGTAGGCGCTGCGGCACCGCTTCAGGAAGCGGCAGTCACTGGTCTGAAATTTGGACCAGAGTACTATCAATGGTTAAAGGATCTCTACACAGAAAAGAGAGATTATCTCTGTGGAAGGTTGGAGCAGATGGGACTTTCCCACACGACACCTCAGGGCAGCTATTTTGTTCTCGTTGATATCTCGGGATTTCTTGAGAAGCCGGAGTTTACCGGCTGGACAGATTTGGAATTCTGTGAATGGATGATAAAGAATTACGGTGTGGCAGCTGTGCCGGGTTCCAGCTTCTTTAAGGAGCCGGTAAACAATTACATCCGTCTGCATTTTTCCAGAGGGAAAGAGACGCTTGAGGCGGCTGCTGACCGTCTGGAAAAGATGGCAAAAGATTACGGATTTTGTTAGTTATCCCTTTTGTTTCTGTTTCGGACGTACTTTAAGATCAGCGCGTAGCCGTAGAGCATCACCGGGATGACGATGACGCAGAACAGGAGCGCCAGGATGACATTCTCCGGGCCACCGGTGAAGGTCAGGACGATGAGGGCGAGGAAGACCGCGGCGATGATGAGGATCCCGGCCCAGGCGAAAAATCGTTTCATATATTTAGGTTCCTTTCATGTACATACTTTGAGTTCCTGCTTAGTATAAGGTATTTTAAAGCGGGATTCAAGATAATGAGGCATAAAGAATGTAATTCCGGTTCCGGAAGGAAGATTTTTGAACAGAATATATCGTAACCATTCAGCAGGTCTGCGCACTTGCTGCGCTGACCGTAAGAAAACATAGGCCGGAAGACAAAAATCCCATCAGCAAAGCTGATCTGAAATGGATTTTTGCGCGTAACTATGAAGGTACTGAATAGTTACCAGCATTTGATAAAAACGGAAAGGAGGAGTGACCATGAAGAAAAAACGAACACTTATCCTGATCGGCGCTGTCGGCATCCTGCTTGCTGTGCAGACTATAACATCTTTCGCTGCGGATGGAAAATGGACGCTCACGGATGCCGGTTACACCTTCACATACTCGGATGGGCGCAAAGCCCGGGGTACCTGGGAGGATATCGACGGCGAGTGGTACCATTTTGACAGAAACGGAATCATGGAGACCGGATGGAAGACGGTGGGAAACATCCGTTACCATTTCAACCAGGACGGTTCCCTCTCCGAGGGCTGGCAGTACGACGGTCCGGGCGGCGGAAACTGGTACTACTATGATTCCGCGGGGAACGCGAAGATCCAGTGGTTTCAGGATAAGGGAAACTGGTACTGGTTTGACTCGGACGGAAAGATGAACAAGGAAGCTGTCCGCACAATAAAAGGAAAGACATACGCGTTCCGCCCGGATGGAAGCATGCGGGTAAATGAGTACGCGGGCTTTTCCTACACCGACTACGACGGACAGCCGGATCCGGCGGGGGATATTCTGGCGGTCAACGCGGATGGAACGGCGAAGACGGTGAGCGAGGCCGAGAAAAATGAGATCGCCGTGTATATCAACGCCTTCCCGGATGGTTGGAGAAAGAAGTTCCGGGATGACGGATGGAGGTTTGTGTACTGTCCGTCGGGCGGGGCATATAGAACCTTCAAAGATAAGAGGGGAAACGTACTCTATTCCTGCAATTATTCTCTGGATGAGGAGAAGAAAGAACTCCGGTTTTCGAAAACGGATGCCGTGAAGGGCGGATTCGGGGCGTATGTCTATGAAAATTCCGGGGATGAGATGAAGAAAGACCAGTTCCCAAAGGCGGCGAGGTACCGGTTTGCGGAGATCGCCCAGGCGACGGGCCTGCCGGAAGGCGCGAAGAGAGAGTATGACGTGATCTTTGGAGCGCTGTTTCATATATATCAGGACCCGGATGTCTGGAACGCGCTGAAAGCAAAAGCTTCAGATATTACTTGGACTATCGAGCGGATCGCGGATAACCGGTCGGCGGATGGACGTCTGGACTTAGAGTAGGAAAATATAATACTTTGAGGCGAAACTGCAAAGCAGGCAAAAATGAAAGTAGAACATACGTACGAATAAACTTTGGTTTCACTTGACGAACACCACACAATCTGTTACTATACACATATAACAAATGGAATACTATGATACCGGAAACGCATAAACGGTCCCGGCATCAAAAATATTAAGAAAAAAGATGGTGATCAAATGGTACTGAAGATCGATTTTGACAGTGAGGAAGCACTCTATACCCAGCTCTGCAACCAGATCATCTGCGGCATCGCAATGGATGTGCTTCACGATGGGGATAGTCTCCCGTCGGTCAGACAGCTTGCAGATGAGATCGGAATTAACATGCATACAGTCAACAAGGCATATGCTGTATTGAAACAGGAAGGATTTCTGCGCCTGGACCGCAGACGCGGGGCCGTGATCGCCCTGGATATGGATAAACTGCGGACGATGGAAGAGATGAAGAACGACCTCGCGCTGATCGTTGCCCGGGGAATCTGCAAAAATGTCGGCAGAGATGAGATCCACAGCCTTGTAGACCAGATCTATGATGAGTTTGGCGGACAGGCATAAAGGAGGGGCAGTATGCTTTGTGAACATTGCAAAAAGCGGGAAGCAACCGTAAAATATGTGGAAGTGATCAACGGCGTGAAGACAGAGCACAACCTCTGTACCCAGTGTGCCGCCCATGCGGACCTTGGACAGTTCTCAGCTCTCTTTGAGGGAGAATTCCCGTTAGGAAAACTTCTCTCCGGACTTCTTGGAACCCAGGAGACGGAGGAAGAAGATGAAAAGTACTCCGGTGTTGTGTGCCCGACCTGCGGAACGACTTATGAGGAATTTGTAAAGGACAGCCGGTTCGGATGCCCGGACTGCTACAGCGTGTTTGATCCTCTGATCAGCGACAATATCCGTCATCTTCAGGGCAGCGAAAAGCACGTCGGAAAGCGTCCGGCGGGATACTGGTCCGAGATGGAAGAAATGAACGGGACGGGAACTACTGGAGAGGATCCGGTGAATATTCCGCAACTCTCAAAGAAAGAGAAGATCCGCCTGATGGAGACGAGATTAAAAGACGCGGTGCGCCGGGAAGAGTACGAGGAGGCCGCGAAGCTCCGGGATGAGATCCGGGCGTTGAAAGAGGAGAGACAGAATGGATAAATGGTATGAAGTACCGGGAAAAGCAGGCACAAATGTGATCTACAGCCGTGTCCGTCTGGTTCGAAATCTGAAAGAGTATCCGTTTCCTGGCCGCCTCACCAAGGAGCAGAGCGCGGAGCTTTCGGAGAAGCTTCTCGGCGGACTCACCGGCATCGCGTCCATGGACCGGATGCAGTATCGGTTTACACACTTAGAGCGGATGGGCGACCTGGAAAAAACAGCGCTTTTAGAGCGCCGGGCGATCAACCGCAGTGTAATAAAGAAGAAAGACCCGACGGGAATGATCCTGTCGGAGGACGAATCAACGGCGATCCTCCTAAATGGGGATGATCATGTGCGGATCCAGACGCTGCAGACGGGGCTGACCCTGGAGCAGCTTTACGAGAGAGCAGATAAGATCGATGACTATATCAGCGAGCGTTTTGATTACGCCTTCGATGAAAAATACGGCTACCTGACCTCGTTCCCCACAAACGTGGGAACAGGACTTCGGGCAGCGGTGGTCCTGCACCTGCCGATGCTGTCCAAGAATAAAAATTTCAACAGCCTCGTTGCGGATATGGGCCGGTTCGGGACCCAGGTCCGGGGCGTGTACGGTGAGGGCGCGGAGAACTTCGGCTCCCTGTACCAGATCTCAAACCAGAAAACCTTAGGACAGACGGAGCGGGAGATCATCGATATCGTCAGGAAGGCAGCCCAGGAGCTGGATGCCCAGGAACGGCGGGTACGCCGGGAATACCGTCAGAGAAAGCCGGTGCAGGCGGCCGATGAATGCTATAAATCCTACGGCGTCTTAAAGTACGCGAGACGGCTGACGAGAAAAGACGGAATGGAATTCCTGTCCCAGATCATGACAGGAATCACGGATGGGATCTTAAAAGTGAAGGAACCGTACTCTGTATACGGTCTGATGCTGGGGATCCAGCCTGCGAACCTTTTGAGTCTGGCGGACCGCCCGCTTGACAAGGATGAGCTGGATGCCGCCCGGGCAGAGTTCCTGAGAAGGCGGCTGCCGGAGATCATAGAGATAGAAAATTAGTTGACTGTTCGGCAGATCTGCGCTTTTGCTGCACCGACCGAAAGAAAACATAGGCAGGAAGGCATAATTTTAATCGGCGCAGTTGATTTGGAATGGAGTTATGTTCGTAACTATGAATGGATTGAATGGTTGCGCAGTTGACGGAAAAGTTCAGGAGGAAATTAGAACAGATGGCACAATATACAGAAAAAGCCCAGGAGGCACTGGTTCTCGCCGGTGAAGCGGCGGAGGATATGGGTTCCCCTGTGATCGGAACGGAGCACATCCTGGTCGGGCTGATCGAGGAGGGAAGCGGTACCGCTGCCATGGTCCTCGAGGCCAACGAGGTGAAGATCGACAGACTGCTGGCTCTTGTGGAGCAGCTTGTCTCTTCCTATCAGAATACAGCCACCAAAGAGCGGGACGGCTACACTCCAAGTGCGAGACATGTGCTGGAAAACAGCTATAAAGAGGCTGTCCGGTTTCATGCGCCGTTAATCGGTACAGAGCATATTCTGATGGCATTATTAAAGGAATCGGACTGTGTGGCAGTCCGCCTGTTAAACACCTTAAATATCAACATTCAGAAGGTCTACATCGACCTTTTATCCGCTATGGGTGAGGACGGAAACGCAGGAAAAGAGGACCTGGCCCAGGGACGCCAGCAGCGGGGCGGACAGAGCGCCACACCGACACTTGATGCCTACAGCCGCGACCTTACAGTCCTCGCAAAAGAAGGAAAATTGGATCCGGTCATCGGCAGGGAGAAGGAGATCCGCCGCGTGATCCAGATCTTAAGCAGGAGAACAAAAAACAACCCGTGCCTTATCGGAGAACCAGGTGTCGGAAAGACGGCTGTGATCGAAGGTCTCGCGCAGCTCATCGCTTCCGGCGACGTCCCGGATACGATCCGCGGAAAACGCGTGGTGATCCTTGACCTCTCCGGCATGGTAGCGGGATCCAAGTACCGCGGTGAGTTCGAGGAGCGCATTAAAAATGTGATCAACGAGGTGACAGAGGCGGAGAACGTTCTCTTATTTATCGACGAGATCCACACGATCATCGGCGCAGGCGGAGCGGAGGGCGCGTTAGACGCGTCTAACATCTTGAAACCGTCCCTGGCCCGCGGTGAGATCCAGCTCATCGGCGCTACGACGCTTGAAGAGTACCGGAAATATATTGAAAAGGACGCGGCATTAGAGCGCCGGTTCCAGCCGGTGACCGTGGAGGAGCCGACGGAGGACGAGGCGTTCCAGATCTTAAAGGGACTCCGCCCGAAATATGAGGAACATCACCATGTGACGATCACCGACGCGGCCTTAAAGGCAGCAGTGCGCCTCTCCGCCCGCTATATCAACGACCGGTTCCTGCCGGACAAGGCCATCGATGTGGTGGACGAGGCGGCCTCCAAGACGAGACTGACCGTCTATGTGGAGCCGAAGGGAATCAAGACTCTCGAGGAGGAGATCAAGAAGCTCGAGAAAGAGAAAGAGGACGCGATCCGTGACGAGGCATATGAGCTCGCCGGTGAGATCAAGAAGAAACAGGCCTCAAAGCGGGAGAAGATCCGTAAGCTGAAGGAGAAATGGGAGAGTGAGAAGGAGAGCCGGGAGCTGACCGTCGACGAGAATGACATTGCAGACGTGATCTCCGGCTGGACAAAGATCCCGGTGAGCAAGCTGGCGGAAGGCGAGACGGAGCGTCTCTTAAAGCTGGAATCCATTCTCCATGAGCGCGTGGTCGGGCAGGACGAGGCGGTGGTTGCCGTCGCGAAGGCGATCCGCCGCGGAAGAGTCGGCTTAAAAGACCCGAAGCGCCCGATCGGTTCCTTCTTATTCTTAGGACCCACAGGTGTCGGAAAGACGGAGCTCTGCAAAGCCCTTGCGGAGGCCATGTTCGGAACGGAAAACGCCCTGATCCGCGTTGATATGTCAGAGTACATGGAGAAGCACAGCGTCTCCAAGATGATCGGATCCCCGCCAGGATATGTGGGATACGAGGGCGGCGGGCAGCTGAGTGAAAAAGTCCGCAGAAACCCGTATTCTGTGATCCTCTTTGATGAGGTGGAGAAAGCCCATCCGGATGTTTTCAATATTCTTTTACAGGTGCTGGACGACGGTCACATCACGGACTCCCAGGGCCATAAGATCGACTTTAAGAATACCGTTATCATCATGACCTCCAATGCGGGCGCCGAGAACATCATCGCGCCGAAGCAGCTTGGATTCATGTCCCAGGACGATGAGAAGGTCCGCTACCAGAGAATGAAGACCGGCGTCATGGACGAAGTGAAACGGATGTTCAAGCCAGAGTTCTTAAACCGTATTGATGACACCATCGTGTTCCATCCGCTGACGAAGGATCACATGAAGGAAATCGTGACGATCCTCTTGAATGTCCTCGCAAAGCGGACAAAGAATCAGATGTCCATCCGCTTAAATGCCGGGGATGACGTGAAGGAATACCTTGTGGAAAAGGGATACGACGAGAAATACGGCGCGCGACCGCTTAAGCGCACGATCCAGAACCTCATCGAGGATAAGCTCGCGGAGCTGGTCCTGGAAGGAAAAGTGCGGGAAGGCGATTCCGTGAAGATCACCTGCAAGGACGGAGAACTGAAATTTTCAGCAAGACATCCACAAACTGCTGGAAAAACTTCCGCCAGTGTGGTAAAATCATAGGCACGACGTAACGGTTAGAAGGGACGGCTGCCTGTGACCGTTACCTATTACAATAGCAATAGCAATAGGGAAAATTTAGTCCTTGTTGAAACACACAAAAGGAGAGTAAGCATTATGTCAGTAATCAACGAACTGATCCGCACAGAGGCAAATGGAACCTTAAGCTTCGGAAACTACAGCCTCGCGGCAAAATCCAAGGTAGAAGACTTCGAGCACGAAGGTGATCTTTATAAAGTTAAGACATTTAAGGAAATCACAAAGTTAGAAAGAAACGGAATGTTCGTTTACGAGTCCGTTCCAGGAACTGCAGTAACAGAATTTGCAGTGACCGATACAACCGTTACCTTCAAGGTTGAGGGCTTTGAGGATGCCCAGATCACCGTACAGTTAGAGGACGACTGCGAGTACGAGATTTACGAGGACGGCGTTGGCGTCGGCGGAATGAAGACAAATATGAGCGGCAAGCTGAGTCTTTCTGTTGAGCTCAATGAGGGCAAGGAAGTAGAAGTTAAGATTGTTCGCAAGTGATCAGGAAATTGAAGATTGCTGCTGGCCGGGGTATGGACGGTAGTATTTTATGGCGCTCCGAGGGATGAACTTCGGAGCGTTTCCTGTTTTATGAAATATTTCTGTTCACCAAGAAAGCATTGCACAAAGGTCGTGCGAATTCACGCAGGAATATCGATTGGCGCAGGCAGTCAGGTAAGGCAGCTAAACGTATCATGGCATTTTGACTATAAAAAGGGAGAATATTGTGGCAAAAGCAAGAAACACAGCTTTTTTCTGTAAAGAGTGCGGCTATGAGTCCGCAAAGTGGCTCGGACAGTGTCCGGTGTGCAAGGAATGGAATACATTTGTTGAGGAGCCGGTGGCCCAGGCGAAAAAGGCACCGTCGGGGCAGATCGCCGCGGTGGGAGCCGGAAAGACGGCGGTCCCGGTCCATATCTCGGAGATCTCTCTCGATGAGCAGGACAGGACGCCCACAGGCTTCGGGGAGCTTGACAGGGTCCTCGGAAGCGGGATCGTGAAGGGAAGTCTCGTGCTTGTCGGCGGTGATCCGGGAATCGGGAAGTCGACGCTGCTTTTACAGGTCTGCAGAAACCTCGCCGGGGCGGGAAAACGTGTCCTCTATATCTCCGGTGAGGAATCCTTAAAGCAGATCAAGATGCGCGCAAACCGCATCGGGATGATCACAGGAGACCTTTTATTCCTCTGCGAGACGAACCTCGATACGATCCATGGCGCCATCGAGAGGTCGAAGCCGGACATTGTGATCATCGACTCGATCCAGACCATGTTCCGGGAAGATATTTCTTCTGCACCGGGCAGCGTGAGCCAGGTCCGGGAGTCCACGAACCTTCTGATGCAGATCGCGAAGGGATACGGGGTGACGATCTTTATTGTCGGACATGTGACGAAAGAGGGCGTGGTGGCAGGTCCCCGGGTGCTGGAACATATGGTGGACACGGTGCTCTACTTTGAGGGGGACAGAAACGACGCCTACCGGGTCCTCCGGGCGGTGAAGAACCGTTTTGGTTCCACGAACGAGATCGGCGTGTTTGAGATGGAGGAGAAGGGGCTTTCGGAGGTGCTGAATCCGTCGGAGATGCTGATCTCCGGGCGGCCGAAGGAGGCGTCGGGGGCGGTTGTTGCCTGCTCCTTAGAGGGAACGAGGCCGATCCTTCTGGAGGTCCAGGCGCTCGTGACCGCAACAAATTTTGGTATGGCGAGACGGACAGCGAACGGAGTGGATTACAACCGGATCAATATTCTGCTTGCGATCCTGGAGAAACGTTGCGGCTTCGCCATGAGCCGGTATGATGCTTACGTGAATATCGCGGGTGGAATGAAGATGAATGAACCGGCCCTGGACCTGGCGGTGGTGATGGCACTCGTGTCGAGCTTCAAAAACCGGGAAGTGGATCCTGGAATGCTGATCTTCGGAGAGGTAGGTCTCTCCGGCGAAGTAAGAGGCGTCTCCCAGGCAGCCCAGAGAGTGTCCGAGGCTATCAAGATGGGCTTTACAAGCTGCCTGCTGCCGAAATCGAATCTGGAGAAGCTGAAGGATGAGAAACGGATCAGGCTGATCGGGGTGGAGAATGTGAGAGAGGCGATACAGTTGATCTGATGTTGGCTGGGTGGTGCGATCTTCTTGTTTTCATTTGCAATGAAAACAAGAAGCATATGCCGCCTGTTCAAACTGGTGAAAGAAATTTTCAAATTAGTGTTGACAATTAAAACATTTCATGCTATTATAATGGAGCATTAAGTGATGAGCAACAAAATATAGGGGAATAGTTCAATGGTAGAGCAGCGGTCTCCAAAACCGTAGATGGGGGTTCGAGCCCCTCTTCCCCTGCTTCTGATGTACCGGAAAATTTCGATTTTCCGGTTATTTTTTTATACCGGAAAAGAGGCAGATCAGTTTGGAGAAATTATCTAATGGATTGATAAAAAAGCGTCCGCGGATCCAGGGTGCCGCATGGCGGCGGCTGGACAACACGGCGAAGCTCTTCGCGGCGGTGTCCGGGGAGGACTTGAGCAGTGTGTTCCGGATCGCGGCGGTCTTAAAGGAGCCGGTGGAGCCGGAGCTTCTGCATAAGGCGCTTCTTCTGACGCTTCCGGAATTTGAAAACTTTCGAGTAAAGCTTCGAAAGGGCTTTTTCTGGTACTATTTTGAGACAAATAACCGGGATCCGGTGGTGGAGGAGGAGCAGAGTGCGCCCTGCCGCTTTATCGATCCCCACCGGGGCGGGAGGTTTCCATTCCGCGTGAGTTACTATGGCTGCCGGATCAACTTTGAGGTGTTCCATGGCCTTACAGACGGTCTTGGGGCGGTGGGGTTTGTCTCGCGGCTCACGGAACATTATCTGGAATTAAAGAATGGTCTTCCAACGGAGATAAGGAAACGTGAGTTTTCTCCGATGAGGGCGGATGATTATCTCCGTTATTATAAAAAACTGCCCCACAAGCGCTACGAGAGCCGGCCTGCGATCCAGGTGAGCGGGGAGTTTCTTCCCTTTGACCAGATGGCGGTGCTCCATGGGACGTTCCATGTGGATGACCTTAAGAAACGCAGCAAAGAGGTGGGAGTCAGTATCACGAAATACCTGGCGGCAGCCCTTTTGTGGTCCATCATCCAGACCGAGACAGACGGAAAAGAGATGAAGCATCCGGCAGCGTTAAATCTTCCGGTGAATCTGAGAAGTTTTTTCGAGTCGGAGACGTTAGCAAATTTCTTTGCGGTCATCAATATCTCCTGGTCGGAGCGGCGGGCACCGGAAAGCTTTTCGGAGGTCCTGGAGGCGGTGAGCCGCCAGATGGACGAACAGATCGTGAAGGAGCGCCTGGAGAAGACGATCTCCTACAATGTGGGGAACGAGAAAAAATGGTATGTGCGGGCGATCCCACTGTTTGTGAAACACCTGGCGATGCAGATGATCTTTCTGCATAGCACCCGCGCCCATACAATGACATTTTCAAATATCGGGCGGATGGATGTCCGGGAGGAGCTGCGGGATCAAGTGGAATCTTTCCAGCTCCTCGTGGGCGCGTCCCCGAAGCAGAGGATGAAGTGCGGGGCGGTTGCCTATGATGGAAAACTCTGCCTCTCCTTTGCCAGCGCTATGGCGGAGAACCGGCTGCCGGAGTATTTCTTCCGGTTTCTGGAAAAGCAGGGGATCCCTGTGGAACTCGAGAGCAACGGGATTTACGACCGGGAACATGACAAAGGGCGGTATCCGGTGGTCGGCGGCGATAAGAATAAGATAAAGAGGGCTGTCAGGTTCTTCTATATTTCCCTGGCTGTCGTCTCGGTCCTTGCGGGGGTCGTAAATCTCGCCACTTACCGGCAGATCCCGTTCAAATGGGCATTTCTCACCTGGGGAGCGGCGGCCTATGTGGCGATGACACTGCGGTTTTCCGTCATGCGTCACGCCAGTATGTCCGGGATCCTGGTGCGGCAATGCCTGGGAATCCAGGCGATCCTGCTGCTGGTCGACATGATGACGGGGCTGCACGGCTGGTCCGTGGACTACGCGATCCCTTGTGTGGTGCTGTTTGAGGTGGCGGCGATCCTGCTCATGCTGCTTGTAAACCGCATGAACTGGCAATGCTATTTCATGTACCAGATCGCGGTTACGTTTTTGAGCTTTGTGCCGCTCGTGTTCCTAAGGATCGGATGGACGAAGCATCCGCTGTTCACGGTGATATCGGTGGTAATCTCGGTGAGCGCGCTGGTGCTTACGATTCTATTGGGAGATAGAAGTGTGAAGAGAGAACTGCGCCGGCGGTTTCATGTTTGAGAAAGAACAGAGCGAAAAAGAACAGTTCCAGAAACACGCAGAATAAAGAAGGAGATGAACTATGAGCCGGAAAGAAGTCAGCATGATCGGGAATCTGACCCGGGACATGATGAGGGATGTGATGGAGACATCCTTAAAGAAGCCGATCCAGACGGGAGAGTTCCGGAAAAATCCGGTGGAACCGGCCTGGAGATGTCCGGGTGACTATATTTATGAACTGGTTCCCACAGAGAAATTTGTGATGGAATATTTAAAGCCGAAGCAGGCGGTCACAGGCCGTGTGGTCTTACAGCTCCACGGTGGCGGCTATATTGGTCCGATGAAAAACATTTATCGCCGGTTTGCGGTAAAATACTCGGAACTGGGTCTCGGTGCGGATGTCCTGACACCGGACTATCGCGTCGCGCCGGAACATCCGTTCCCTGCGGCGCTTGAGGACGCTGTTTACGCTTACAAATGGCTTTTAAACGAGAAGAAATACGACCCGGAACAGATCGTCATCGCGGGAGACTCCGCGGGCGGCGGACTTGCCCTGGCGCTCTGCCTCTACGCGAAGGACCACGCCCTGCCGCTCCCTGCGGGCATCATCACCATGTCCCCGTGGACGGATGTGACCCTCAGCGGAGCGTCCTATGAGGAGAATTACACGATCGATCCCCTGTTCGGAAATTCGAAGGAAAATATGCTCTACCAGTGCAGCTATATCGGGAACGCGGACAAGAAAGACCCTTATCTTTCCCCACTTTTCGGAAACTTCGAGGGATTCCCGCCGATACTGATGCAGGTCGGCGCCTACGAGGTCCTCTTAGATGACACGAGGGCCGCCGCAAAGAAGGCGAGGGCAGAGGGAGTAAAGGTCCGCTGCTCCGTCTATGACGGAATGTTCCACGTCTTCCAGATGGGCCTCGACCTGATCCCGGAGAGCCGCGAAGCCTGGGAAGAAGTCGGAGAATACCTGCGCATCGTCTACCACATCCGCCGCGACCAGGAGGGAAAAGTCGTAAAAAAGGTGAAGACGAGGCGAAGAGATACCGAAGAGCGGGCGAAAATGAATCTTTTGGCATTTTTAAAACGGGAGCTGAAAAGCAAATGATTATTAAAAAGCCTTCTTTCTTAAGTTTTCATGAAGCCGTGCTTTTTCCAGCCCTTAGCGCTTGCGTTATCCTGAAAACCCCTGTATAATGACTTTAGCTGATAAAAACCCATAAAGGAGTGGATTTCAAATGAAATTAAAGAAAGTTATGCTCATGGCAGCTCTCGCTGCAGCAATTGGCAGTGTAAATATGGTGACTGCTCTTGCGGATGAGAACGAGACAGAGACAAAGTACGGTTGGGAAGGCAGCGGAAATACCTGGCGCTACTATGATTCCAACGGAAACTTAAAGAGCGGCTGGATCAAGGCTGAAGATGGTGATGGACGCGGAAATGATGTGTGGTATTATATCGATCCGTCCACAAACCTTATGATCTATAATACAACAAGAACCATCGACGGCGTATCCTACACATTCAGCGATGACGGAAGCTGGGTTGCTCCGGTTCAGACAGCGCCGAAGGGACACGTTACAGGCGGAAGATACTATAATACATGGTCTAACCTCTGCATCCCGCAGATCATCGGAACAACAGAGTCTGATTTCGAGGCAGCTGACCAGTACACAGGCGGCGAGTATGCGGCAATCGGAAGCCCGTCCCTGACACATGATCTCTATATGAGTACAGACTTCGGCGACGTAGAAGTCTACTACCTCAATATGAAGAATAAGCAGGATATGGATGCCCAGACATTTGCAAATACTCTTGCAGGAATCGAGAAAGGTCAGAAAGGTCAGGCTACAACAGCTGAGACTGTGACGATCGCAAACCAGCAGTACTCCAAGGTAACAGTAAGCGGAAAGAAGACATCAAGAACGTACTACTGCCGCAAGCAGGACGGCTATATGGTAGTTGTCCAGACAACTGGAAGAACCAAAGATGTAGCTTCTCTCAACAGCATCGTTATGAGTATGACAACAGCACAGTAATTAAATAAGACGTGACATTTGCCCCCGGCCCCGATGGCTCTGGGGGCTTTTTAATATTGTTTTTGAGAAAACGAAAGTCTTAAATAAAGCATGCCGCATAAAATATTCAGAATGGGATCTGTCTTTCAGAAACGGCATGGAAAAATGCGGGACAGACAGAATATAGAATGGATGTGGCGCGGCAGAGATGGAAGATCAGAAGGCGGAAAATCTATTGAATCTGGCACTTTCTGTCCCTGAGGAGACGAGGGGGCGGACAGAAGAGCTGAACGTGGGATATGACAGGGTGGAGCGGACATGGGAGATCATCGTGAAATACCATGGGAACCTGGAGAGCACTTTGAATGAGCAGTTTCCGGGTGTCTCCGGAACATACCTTTTAAGCAGCTTTGCGATCCTGCGTGTCCCGGAGCGGGATGTCCCGGGGGTGATCGCACTTCCTGAAATTGAATACGCGGAAAAACCAAAGAGGCTGTTTTTTGCCCTGAACCGGGCGAGGGCGGCCTCCTGTTTTCTTCCGGTGCAGACAGGGACCGATGGGCTTACGGGAAAAGGTGTCCTGGTGGCGGTGATCGACTCGGGAATCGACATCTTTCATGAAGACTTCCGGAATGAGGACGGAACCACGAGAATCCTGTATTTGGATGACCAGATCAGTGGGAAAACATATGAAAGGCGGGAGATCAATGAGATCCTGCGGGGAGAGAATAAATCCGGCGGAACAGGCGGTCTTTCCCTGGATACCAGCGGCCATGGCACGGCGGTGGCGGGGATCGCGGCTGGAAACGGGAGAACAAGCGGCGGACTGTACCGCGGGGCGGCCTATGAGAGTGAACTTATCATTGTCCGTCTCGGAATCCCGGATTCAGTTGGATTTCCGAGAACCACGGAACTCATGCGGGGGATGGATCTCGCGGTGCGGAAAGCTCTGGAACTGGGACGCCCCATGGCAGTGAATCTGAGCTTTGGAAATACATATGGATCCCACGACGGCGGCGGACTTTTAGAGCGGTACCTCGATTCTCTTGCACAGATGGGGCAGTTTGTCTTCGTCACAGGATCGGGAAATGAGGGGGACTCCGGGGGACATGCGAGACCTGTGATCGAACCCGGGAAGATCACGGAGATCCGGCTCTCTGTTGGGACATACGAGACGGGATTCGGCATGCAGATTTGGAAAAACTATGAGGACGGGATGCGGATCTTTCTGAGGGATCCCTTTGGCGGTGCGGAGATCGAGCTTGTCCCGGTGAGGGGAACGGACCGGATCCGGGTCGGAGAGACGGAACTTTTGATCTATTACGGGGAACCGTCCCCTTTTAATGCGGCCCAGGAGATCTATATTGAGTTTGTGCCGGAAAGAACTTATGTGGAGAGCGGGATCTGGACATTCCGATTCCTCGGGACAGGGGATGAGGAGACGGCAGCGGATCTCTGGCTTCCCTCCGCGGCGGCAGTCGGGCGGGACACGGAATTTTTGGAATCGTCGCCGGATACGACCCTGACGATTCCCTCCACGGCGTTCCGACCGGTGACGGTGGGCGCCTATGACAGCGGGACCGGAATCTATGCCCCGTTTTCTGGCCGCGGGGACACCAGGGTCTATCGCGCCCAGAAGCCGGACCTCGCCGCCCCAGGGGTGGGAATCATGGCCCCGGACCGGGACGGCGGCTATTCCCCTGTCACCGGAACATCCTTCGCGGCGCCCCTTGTCACCGGGGCCGCGGCGCTTCTCATGGAGTGGGGGATCGTCAGGGAGAATGATCCGTTTCTTTATGGGGAGAAGGTGAAGGCGTACTTAAGAAAAGGAGCGAGAAGACTTCCTTCTGAGCTGGCCTATCCGAATCCGAGGCTGGGATATGGAGCGCTCTGCGTGGCGGACAGTCTGCCGAAATAATTTGTAAATTTTCTTGAAAATTTCTAATAACAGATATATTATAGAAACGTATACAAAATAGAACTCGGATTTTTAAGAGATGAGGCATAAATACTTTTAAATCTTAATGGAAATCTGAATTCAAATGAGGGATGCCGGGGATCATTGCGGAGAATCATCCCAGAAAAATTTCCGACAATACAGAAAAATTGAATCATGAGGAGGAAAAAGCTATGGAAGCGTTGTTTCAGGCCGTAAATGTCATATGCGGAAAGATCCAGATCGTCTCGAACCTGTTCTGGGATTTCCCGACGAACTTTGACTGGTACGCGAATATCCCGATCCTCGGAAACTTCAGTCTGGCGATCATCCTTTTAGTGGGAACAGGAATCTATTTTACATTCAGACTCCGGTTTATCCAGGTGCGGAAATTCCGCCACGGACTCCATGTCCTGATGAGACAGAAGAGCAGCGGCACAGGAATCTCATCCCTGGCGTCATTCCTCCTGTCGACGGCCATGCGTGTCGGCCCCGGAAATATCTTAGGCGTCACCGGCGCGATCTCCACCGGCGGTCCGGGCGCCCTGCTCTGGATGTGGATCTCCGCCTTCTTTGGTATGTCCACAGCTTTCGTTGAGGCGACACTCTCCCAGATCTTTAAGGAGAGAAAAGATGATGAGTATGTGGGCGGCCTGCCGTATTACGGAAGAAGACTCTTGAAGAATGCGGCATGGGCAGGAGCGGCGCTCAGTGTCCTCTACATTATCTATGCGTTCCTCTGCTTCCCGGCCCAGGGCTTCAACACGATCTCCGCGGTGGGAGCGATCGCGGGCGTATTTACGGGAACCGTCATCGAGACAAACTCCGCCCTGTACTGGATCTCCTTCGCGGTCCTCATCGCGGCGACGGCGGTCATCAGCTTTGGTGGAATCAAGAAGGTGACAAAGGTTACAGACCTCTTAGTTCCTGTGATGGCAGTGATCTATATCCTGACAGTCATTCTTCTCATCGTATTTAATATCCCGAGAATCCCGTGGTTCTTCGGAGCAGTATTCTCCGAGGCTTTCCGGCCGGAAGCAGTCTTCGGCGGTGCCTTCGGTATCGCGCTGAGCCAGGGAATCAAGAGAGGCCTTATGTCAAATGAGGCTGGACAGGGAACGATCACCATGCCGGCAGCGGCGGCGGACGCAAAGCATCCCTGTGACCAGGGCTGTGTCCAGGCGCTTGGCGTTTTCTTAGATACCATCGTGATCTGCACCCTGACAGGATTCGTCGTTGTCATGGGAAGAGTGTGGCTCACGGAGGACAGCGCAGCATGGTTTGAACTCGGAAAACTTGACAGGTTCTTAGCATCCTGCGGAGCGCTCACCGGGAACGGAACGATCTATCACCTCGTGACGATGCTCGTCAGCGTCTGCTTCGGTCTGTTCGCGTTTACCTGCCTTGTGGGATTCATGTCCTTCACGGAAATGTGCGCGAACCGGATCTCCACGAGACCTGCCTTTATTAACACGATCCGCGTGCTCTGCCTGGTAGTCATCTCCTTCGGCGTTATCACGAACATTGCGGGCATGGACTTAAGTGCCCTGTGGGATCTCAGCGATTTCGCGAATATCCTCATGGTATACTGCAACCTGCCATTACAGTACATAGGCTTTAAGTATGTGCTCCGGGCATGGGAACACTTCGAAAAGAACGATGGAACCGCATTCACATCAAAGATCGCCGGAATCGATGTTACGGTGTGGGATGAGCGGGCAAAGATGAAATAAGAGAAAAAAGATGCCGCCCGGTGGATTCAGAAAGAAACGCAGAGCGGCATTACTATGCGGATAATAACAGAACCAAAGTACAGGAAGCAGGGCAGTTAAAAGACCTGCGGGAAGCTTCCATATTATATTAAGTAGAAACGGATTCCGGACAGTGGAAAAAGAGGCTGCCGGATCAGCCGTCAGCCTTCTCCCAGAAATCCCTGAGCGCAAAGCGGCAGACGCTTTCCACGAAGGTCTTCGCGTCATATTCATCCGCCAGCTCTAAATAAGATCTTAGCGTCGTCAGATAAAAGCTTGACATAAACGAAACATAGAGTGGGAGCGGGATCTTTAACCGAACGCCCTGGTTCTCGCCCTGCCAGCCGCTCTCCGTGAGGATCTTCGCCAGGTCTCCCTGGATCGTGAACATCAGGGAGCCGTTTTTGTTCGTCTGGTAGATCCGGCGGTAGAGAGTGATATTCTCATCCACCTGAGCGATCAGATATTCTAAAAACTGACGCAGGGAATCGGTGCTTTTAAAGTAGATCAGATCCTCCACCGGGCGGAGTCCCTCAATGTACATGTTCACGCAGTAGTGCAGAAGATCATATTTGTCCTCAAAATACCGGTAGAACGTGGACCGGGAGATCATGGAGACCCGGCAGAGATCAGTGAGGGAGATCTTCTCAAAAGGCATTTCCGCCAGAAGGTCCAGGAGCGCCTTCATCAAAAGCAGGTAGGTCCTGCGGACAGAAACATGTTCTTCCTGGATCGGTAATTTTATCATAAACTACAAAACTCCTCTATCCATTCCAAATTGGACAAAAAGTGATAATTTGTCTCATTTGGTACACTTTTCAAAAATTGGTTCTTGAGTATTTTAGCATAAACATAGATAATATTGCAAGTGAAAAGGAAAGAAAAAAGCGGAGGCGATCATATGATCCGAAGAAGAGAAGTACGAAGAATGGCAGCGATCCTCTGCATGATCACGGGAATGACAGCAGTTCCCGCATATGCGGCAGCTCCGGAGCCATTCGGAGCGGTACCGGGATGGAATCAGATCTCGGGAAAGTGGTACTACCTTATGGAAAACGGTGCCTGGAGCACAGATTTTATAGAAGATGAGAATACATGCTACACGTTTACAAAGGACGGGACGCTGTCCTATGCGCGGAAAACCCCGAATACGCAGGGCGGCGCGTATCCTGTATACGTGCTGGATCAGAAGGAACAGGAACTCTTTGATGATATGAATGATGAGAAGAGCGACCTGTTTTTTGACACTTATCCGGAGGCGGAGGATGATTACGACAACGGGGATGTGGAGTTTTACGATGGACGCGCCACATTTGTCCTCGACATGGATCTCTGCGATATCGCAAAGGCAAGACTTTCTTCCGCTATGGAAAAGGGATATTCCAAGAGCAAAAATACGATCCCGGGAGAGGGAACCGTAAGCGATTACGTAAAGACAGCATTTCCGGAGCGAAAGAGTGCCACATTTTTTGAGATGTACCTCTGGGGCCCTGAGGAGACATACGATCCGTATGATTCTGTTATGATCCGGATGCAGGAAAAATTCGACCGGAAGGACGATAAAAAATATTCCCTGGAATACTACCGCAGAATGGGAATTGCCCATGAAAACCAGAATGGAAAGGACTATTACATGGTGGTTCTGGAACGGTAGGAATGTGGACGGTGACGGAAAATGACCTGTGTGGGTACTGAACAGTTACGGACAGGGAATATAAGGAGAGAAGACATGGGAGAGAAAATAAAAAACATGTTCCGCGGGCATAAAGAAAAGAAAAAGAACCAGAACGGCGGCTTTTCCTACATGCTCGCGTCATTTATCATCCATAAACGCGGCTGGATCGAGTCGGTCTTCGTGATCGGCTGCCTGCTCTCGCTTTTGACGATGAACTTTGTAAATGTAAACTATGACCTGACGAAATATCTTCCGGAAACGGCGGAATCCGCTATCGGACTTGACGTTATGCGTGATAAGTTCGGTTATCCCGGAACGGCGCGGGTCATGGTGAAGGACGTCTCGCTGTACGAGGCGAAGCAATATAAAGATGAGATCGCCGATATCGATGGCGTGGACCAGGTCTTATGGTGCGACAGCACGGTAAATATCTATGCCGGTGAAGACTTCATTGATGAGAGTGAGATCAAGGATTATTACAAAGACCGGAATGCGGTCTACGATATCACATTTGTGGAGGAGAGTGATTCCACCCGAACCTCCACTGCCATCGACGAGATCAAGGATCTCTTAGGGGACAAAGGATGCTACGTCGGCATGGCGGTCCAGAACAAATCCATGACAGAGTCCATGGCAAGCGAGATGAGCAAGATCCTCGTTGTGGCGGTGATCATGATCTTCGCTGTGCTTTCCGTGACGACAACGGCATGGACGGAACCGATATTATTCCTGTTGGTTATGGGCGTCGCTGTCCTGCTTAATAAGGGAACGAACATCTTTATCGGAACCGTCTCATTCCTGACGGAAAACGTGTCGATCATCCTGCAGCTGGCAACATCCATGGACTACTCGATCTTCCTGCTTGACGCGTTCATGAACTACAGAAAGCAGGGAATGAACGAGGAGGACGCGATCATCAACGCCGTTCAGGAGGCGATCAATTCCATCTTCGCCAGCAGCCTGACGACAGTCGTCGGCTTCTTGGCCCTTGTGACGATGAAGTTCTCCATCGGATTTGACTTGGGTCTTGTCCTGGCGAAAGGTATCGTATTCAGCTTGCTGACAGTCGTCTTCTTCATGCCGGCGATGATCCTGAAGTTCGCGAAGCTCAATGAGAAGACAAAGCACCGTTCCTTTATGCCGGATTTCCACGGACTTGGAAAAGCGATCTACCGGATCCGTCCCATCGTGTTCGCGGTGATCGTCCTCGTGACACCGCTTGCATACACGGCCCAGGGCCTGAACGATTTCCTTTACGGAAACGACTCCATGGGTGCCTCGGAGGGAACACAGGTTTATGAAGATGACCAGCAGATCACGAAGATCTTCGGCCGAAGCAACATGCTGCTCGCCCTCTATCCGAACACATCGGAGGTCAATGAGCGGGCCATGGCGAAGGAGATCAAGGATCTATCCTATGTAAAGAACGTTACAGCTTTAGCGGATACGTTGCCGGAGGGGATCCCGGAAGAGTTTCTCCCGAAGTCCACGGTGGAGCTCTTACATAAAGACGGCTATTGCCGGATGCTGATCTACACGAGAACGAAGACCGAGAGTGCCGAGGCATTCAAGGACTCCGACGCGATCCAGGAGATCGTAAAGAAGTATTACCCGGAAGGAAGCTATCTCGTCGGTGAGACTCCGTCCACCCAGGATATCAAGTCCTTCATCGTAAAGGACTATGAGAATGTAAATGTTCTGTCCCTGGCGGGCGTATTCCTCGTCGTCATGATGAGCTTCAAGTCGGCTGTCATGCCGATCCTCGTCATCATTCCCATCGAGGTGGCGATCTTCATCAACATGGCGATGCCGTATTTCCAGGGTGTCGAGATGGTGTACATGGGTTATATCATCGTCAGCAGTATCCAGCTGGGTGCCACGGTCGATTACTCGATCCTGCTTGCAAACAACTACCTGGCGAAGAGAAAGACGCTGCCGAAGAAAAAGGCATGTGTGGAGGCCATCGCAGCGTCCTGTTCCTCGATTTTTACTTCCGGATCCATCATCACGCTGGCCGGATATATCGTGTATATGATCTCGTCCACAACGGCCATCGCGGACCTGGGACACCTGATCGGACGAGGCGGACTGTTCAGCCTTGTGCTGGTACTGACGGTGCTTCCGCTGCTGTTAACATTATTTGACAATTTTATCGTCGGCGAGAAACCGGCGGCAGCTCTTGCGAGACGCCTGCACCGCCGTGTGAAGAACCAGAGAGAGAAGAGACGTTCCGGAAAGAACGGGGACGAGACAGAAGAGAGTACAGATGAAGGCGGAGATCCCTACGAGGACGATGAGAACGAGGCGGCGGCCAGCAGGGAATCGGAGCCGGAATTGACAGATAGAGAAGAAATGGAGGAGAACGGTGATGAGACAGAAAAATAGAAGGATCATGGCAGCGGGCATGGCGGCTGTCACACTCTGCACCAGCCTTGTTTCTGCGCCGGTCTATGCGGCAGAGGCGTCTGTGAGCGTCGATGAAGCGATGTACGTGAACCTGGATTACTATGGTTCCGTTGATAAGGTGAATGTCGTGAAGGGTGTGAGCTTAAATGGTCTCACAAGCTTTACGGATTATGGAAATTATCTTGATGTGACAAATATGACCAACAACACAGCTCCGGAGATCAGTGACGGAAAGGTCACATGGAATCTCCCGGCGGACACCAAGGGATATTTCTACTATAAGGGAGCGATCGATAAGGACGCGGTGACACTTCCGTGGACCATGGATGTGTCCTACAAATTAAACGGCGTCCCGACGGACGCTGAGAAGCTTGCGGGTGCTTCCGGTCTGGTGGAGGTACATGTGACAGCGACACCGAATGAGGCGGCGAGAGATTACTATAAGAACAATATGATGTTAGTGGTAGCGATGCTTGTTGATATGAGCAAGTGCTACAGTGTGGAAGCGGAAGATTCCCAGACCCAGAGCCTCGGTTCCCAGACCGCGATCATGTACACGGCGCTTCCGGGCGAGGAGGGCGATTACACGATCCGCATTGGCAGCGACAAGTTTGAGACCTCCGGTGTCATCATGGCGATGGTTCCGGGAACGGTGAAAGACTTAGAGCACATCGTTGACCTGAAGGACGCCAAGGACACCTGGAAGGATGCCGGTGACCAGTTATACGACAGCATGGACCAGATGGCGGCTTCCGTCGAGGCCATGAGAAGCGGCGTCAACGAGCTGCGCCAGGGCTTAAATGAGGCGGAGAGCGCGAGAGGCGTCATCAGCGGTTCCAAGGACGAGATCCTGGACAGCAATGACCAGACACTGGCTTCCCTGACGGCGCTCTCCGAGCAGCTTGGAACCATCGTTCCGTATATCCAGACTGCAAAGGATGCCTCCGAGGTTGCCCACAACAGCATGACAGACGTTGTCAACACACTCGGAAACATGCAGGAGCCGATCCGCAGACTGGACACGAGCTTACGGGGCTTAAGGGATAGCTCTGAGGGCGCGTCCGGCAGTATTGGAAACGTAGTCGCTTCCGTTCAGCTGATCAAAAAGCTTGACACACAGCTTCAGCAGAGCGTTCTGGAGTTTATCAAAAACCTGGCTTCTGCCCAGGAGTCCATGCAGGACGCGATCGCAGATTACTGCAACGGTGAGGCAGGGGATGAAGATACCCAGGCACTGGCAGCGGCAGCAGCGGGAGCAGACACCTCCGCCGGACATGCGGGAATGCTGAATGCCCAGGAACTTATCGGAATCTTAAAGCAGAAGGAGAAAGCGCTCCGCCAGGTGGCTTCCTCCAGCAATGCCCTTGTGGCAGATACAGCAGATATGCTCGACGATGTATCCAATACATCAAAATACCTGGCACAGACCACAGACCAGATGGACTATCTGATCGAGGATGTGAAGGCGTTAAAGGACTCCCTGGATGTGTATTACCCGGATCTCCAGTCAGCCCTGGATGATTCCGGGGAGCTCGTAAACCGAACCACGGATGCCCTTAATAAGAGCACGGATTCCCTGACTCTGGTACAGAATACCGTCCGTGCCAGCGCGGACAGCCTTGACGCGGCGGCGAAGGACTCCATCAAGGGAAGTTTGAATGTCCTCGACAAGAGTTTAAGCGTCCTCGACAGCACCAGCTCCATGAGAAAGGCCGGCCGGACTATGAAGGACACCATGGACAATGAGTGGAACGACATGGAGGACGACAACAATTTCTTAAATATGGATCCAAACGCGGAGAAGGTTTCCTTCACTTCCGATGAGAACGCGGAGCCGAACACCCTGCAGATCATCATGAGAACCGAGGAGATCAGCGTGGACGATGACGCGGAGCTTCTCGATGCGGAGACAGCGAAGGCGGATGTGAACCCGCTTGAGAGAATGTGGAACATGCTGGTCCAGATGGTCAGGGCGATCATTGAGATCTTTAAGAACAGATAATGAAAGAATATCTGACGGATTTGTGCAGGAGGATGTACGGCAGAATTGTTCTGCATGGACGTTTTTCTGCACAAACTGGTATATGAGGGGATAAAGAGAAGCGAGTGGAAGAACTTCTTACGGGAAGGAGAAGACATGAAAAAATTTGGAAAGAAGATTGCGGGATTTCTGCTGGCGGCGGTTCTGGCAGTGACTGCGGCGTTTCCGGCTTTTGCAGCCAGCAAGACAGCGGTCGGAAAGATATACCTGACCATCGACAGCACTGTGGGACTTAAAAATGACTCTGAGGACGTCACAGTGACGCCCTACGGGGATAATACAGATCTTTACTATGTAGATAACATTTATATCGAAAATAACGACGGAAACGGCTATACGGAGTCCAATCCACCGAAGATCACGGTGACGCTGGAGGTAGCAGACGAGGATCATTATTATTTCTCCGGGACAGCCTCAAAGGACTTCCGCCTGACACTGTCCGATTCCGCAAAAAACGGATACGGAAAAGCGGAGTACGTGAAGGCGGTAAAGAAAAATGACAGAAGTACCGTCGAGCTGACGTTCCGCCTGACATTCGATAAGAAAACCACCGCATCCACCACAAGTACCGTCAAGGCGCCCACAGGTGTGGCCTGGTCTCCGAACGCCTACGGAACGGGAATATGGTCAGCGGTCAGCGGGGCGAAATATTACCAGCTCCGCCTCTTAAAGGACGGCAGTCTCACGGGGGACGAGTTTACGATCTACGGAACGAAGTACGATTTTTCGAGACTGATGGGAACCTCTGGATCCTACAGCTTTGAGGTCCGCTCCGTGAAGTCCACAAACAACACGAAGAGCGCCTGGGTCCGCTCAGGGGAGATCGGATCCTACGCCGCAGGCTCCTGGAAGCAGAGCGCTGACGGCAGATGGTGGTGGGACTACGGTGATGGCACATGGGCGGCGGCAGAGTGGCTCTACATCAGCGGAAAGTGGTACTATTTCCGGGAGGACGGATATATGGCCACAGGATGGATCACCCTGTACAACAAGTCCTACTATCTGGATCCGGTGAGCGGAGCCATGTATAAGAGCGGGAGGACGCCGGACGGGCTCTATGTGAATGAGAGCGGCGTGTATGTGCCGGGGATGTAAGACCAAAATCGGGATGATTCGTTCAGGGCATATAAAAGCTGAAGGTACTGATATGAAATTGTCATCAGGAGATAACAGAGGTCGAAAATCCGGTCTCAGCGGTCAAACCTGCGGATTTAACATCACAGACGCGTAGAATATTCCGTCTTTCCACCTAAATCTCGCGTCCCCGCTGTACCGCTCTGCGATCATGCGGATAGACTCCGTTCCAATGCCGTAGCCGGAGTGCTTTGTGGAAAGCAGCTTATCTCCGGACCAGTTCGGACTTCCGGAGCTGGTGTTGTCGGCGGTGATGGAGAGCATGGAGGAGCCGGTCTGGACTACATGGAGTCGGATGAAAGACTGGATCTCCGCATCGGTATCCGCGCAGGCGTCCACTGCGTTTTCCAGTAAATTTCCGACTAGAACACAGAATTCCGTTTCCGGGATCACCGGCGGGTCAGCCATCTGGATGGTGACCTGCATGGAGATCCCGTTTTTTTCTGCCTTTTCCGCGTAGAAGGAGAGGATCGCGTTGACTGCGTAGTTTTTGCAGTAGGTGCGGACCTCCTGGATCGGGAACATGTTTTCGTAATTGTTCAGATAACTTTTCAGGGAGGCGAGATCCCCGCGGTCGGCGCAGTCCCTGATGACGGCCAGATGCTGGCGGAAATCGTGCCTTGCCCGGCGGTTGTCCTGGATCCTGGCGGTGAGAAGGCTGTATTGGTCTGACTGGATCTCCAGGAGCTTTTCCATGGTCTCCGATTTTGCCGCGGCTTCTGCCTGGTCCTTAAAGAAGCGCAGGAGCATGATCAGCGTGTGGCTGATGAGGAACATGCAGACGAGCAGCAGGACTCTGGCGAAAAGGTCTGCCTGATCAAAATTCCCATCCCGGATATTGCCGGTGAGAAGGAAGATGATCATCGTGGCGGAAAATGGAAGAAGCCATGCGGTTTTCCAGATTGCAGGCGCCTGGATCGCGGAGAGACTGTCGATGATCTCTGTGAGCCGCTTTATCATAAACCGGGTGGTGAGGAGCACCAGGAGTAACGTAGTGACGCCGGACTGCCAGGTGTAGAATCCGCAGTGCAGAAACTGTCTGCAGATAAAAAAGGAGGAGGCGCGGATCACCATGAGGTAGTCAAGGACAAAGGTGTACTGGAATGTGATGATTCCGATGTTTGCCTGAACCAGATGGTAGAGAAAAAATCCCAGAATGGGAATCGCAAGATACTGTACAGATACGGCTGGAAACCCCGCATGGACCAGTATCGCGAAGACTGCCAGATATATGATCTCCGCAAGGGCAGAGAGCAGGATTGTTATTTTTCCCGGATAACGCAGATTCGTGTGAAACGGAAGATACGCGAACATGTGGAACGGATAAGTGCTGAAAAATTCATTAATAAGCAGTTCCGCCATACTGACCTCCCCGGACTTTCGAATAGGAATACTCAAGAAATTGCTCCCGCACATTCCGGTATTTCAGACGGCTGATAGGGATCTGGATCCCGCTTTTTAAGAGAAAACGGTCTTCTAAAAGCTTATCCACGTCCTCAAAGTTTACGAGGATCCCCTTGATGCAGTCGCAGAACCACGGATACTGGAGCAGAAGGGCGGAGAAATCCTTCTGGCTCATGGAGACTTCCATATCCTGCCCGTTCTTAAGGTGTATGAGAACCTGCCGTCTGACATACTCGGTGTAGGAGATATCGTGGACCGGGAGAACTGTCTTTCCAAAATGTGTTGCAACCTCCACCGCCCTGGTGCGTTCAGCATCCTGGAGCCCGCACCGGTCGAGGGCAGCGAACACACCGTTCTTTTCAATAGGTTTCAGGAGATAGAAGGATGCGCTCACGTCGTAGCTCTCCACGGCAAATTCAGGGGAGGTGGTGATAAAGATGATCCTGCAGCCATGATCCGCCCGCCGGATCCGCTTCGCCGTCTCCATCCCGGTGATGCCATCCATGTAGATATCAAGGAAGATGAGATCATACTTTCCGGCCGTAAACGCGCCCAAAAACTCTTCCCCGCTGGAAAAACGGTCCATTGCCCCCCACTGAAGCCTATGCTGTTCCGCATATGTATCAATAAATCCGACAAGCCGGTCAGAATCCGTCTTTCGGTCATCGACGATCGCAATGTTCATGTTCGGTCGCTCCTTTGATGTTAAACTGTTAAAGCTATTTTAACATGTTTTTGGGGAAATGTGTGGAAGAATGAAACTTTTCTTCCATTTTCCGCCAAATAATGATATGATGGATACCGGCAGCATAAAGCGCAAAGGAAAAATGCCGCTGTTTTGGCATTTTATGGCGGCGGAAAAGACAGAAAATTGGATGCTGCATAGAAAGGTGAGCACGACAATGAATTTTATTGTACCAGCCGGTTATACTCCGGATATTGACTTAAAAGAGACCCAGATCGCTATCAAGGTCGTGAAGGATTTCTTCCAGAAGGAACTTACAAAACAGTTAAATCTGACCCGAGTTTCCGCTCCGTTATTTGTAACGCCGGAATCCGGATTAAATGATAACTTGAACGGTGTGGAGCGCCCGGTTGCCTTCGATATTAAGGAAGGCGGAAGAAAGGCAGAGATTGTCCACTCCCTGGCAAAATGGAAACGTTACGCGTTGAAACAGTACGGCTTCCAGCCGGGTGAAGGTTTATACACCGATATGAACGCCATCCGCCGCGATGAGGACACCGATAACATCCACTCCATCTATGTGGACCAGTGGGACTGGGAAAAGGTGATCACGAAGGAGGAGAGAACACGCGAGACACTGGAAGAGACTGTCCGTGCCGTATATAAGGCATTAAAGATCACAGAGGACTATATGGCATACGAGTACGACTATATCGGCCGTGTTCTCCCGGAGCACATCGAGTTTATCACATCCCAGGAGCTTGAGGACCGCTACCCGGATCTCACCCCGAAGCAGAGAGAGTATGAGATCGTGAAGCTTCACGGCGCTGTGTTTATCGAGCAGATCGGCGGAAAGTTAAAATCCGGAGAGCCCCACGATGGACGTGCTCCGGACTATGATGACTGGAAATTAAACGGCGATATTATCGTCTACTATCCGGTTCTCGACATTGCCCTTGAGTTAAGCTCCATGGGTATCCGTGTGGACGAGATCTCCCTGCACGAGCAGTTAAAGGCGGCAGGCTGTGAGGAGCGCGAGAAGCTTGCATTCCAGAAGGCATTGTTAAACGGAGAGCTTCCATACACCATCGGCGGAGGTATCGGACAGTCCCGTATCTGTATGTTCTTCTTAAGGAAAGCCCATATCGGTGAGATCCAGTCTTCCTTGTGGCCGGATGAGGTCCGCGAGGAGGCGAATAAGGCGGGAATTCCGCTGCTGTAAGCAGCAGGCGGATGCGGATCTGCACAGACTTATTATGAGAACGACCCGGCGGCGCAAGCCTGACCGGTATTAAATATTCAGGAAAACAGTTACGGTCCACAAAGATGTGTGCGGTAACTTTTCCTGCTTATGGAGGTAAAAAAATGGCAAATGAACGTTTGAGGGAACTCAGGACCCTGATGAAAGTGAGAAATGTGGACGCGTACTATGTTCCGTCTTCCGATTTCCACGATTCTGAGTATGTGGAGGATTATTTCAAATGCCGCGCATTCCTGTCCGGATTCACAGGTTCCGCGGGGACCATGGTGATCACCCAGGCTTTTTCCGGCATGTGGACAGACGGAAGATATTTTGTCCAGGCGAAGAAAGAGCTGGAAGGCCAGGACACACGTCTGATGGCGATGGGCGAGGAGGGCGTCCCGACCATTGAGGAATACCTGATGGACCATATGCCGGAAGGCGGCGTTTTAGGCTTTGACGGCCGCGTGGTAAATGCTGCCCAGGGAAGAAAATTTGAGACCATGATGGCAGAGAAACATGCCACACTTTCCGTCGGCGATGACCTTGCGGGTGAGGTCTGGGAAGAACGCCCGATCCTTCCGGCACCGGAGGTGTGGGTCCTCGACGTGAAGTACGCAGGCGAGACCGTTGCGGAGAAGCTTGCCCGCCTCAGAACCGCGATGAAGAAGGAACACGCGACCGTGCACATCCTGTCAAGCCTTGACGATGTGGCATGGCTCTTTAATATCCGCAAAAATTCCGACGACGGAAATGTACTGGCACCGGCATTCACCCTGATCACAGAGAATGAGGCGAGACTTTTTATTAACAGTCGCAAATTCTCCCCGGAGCTCCGCGCTTATTTTGAGGAGAATCATGTCGCCATCGAAAAATACGACGCGATCTACGACGCGGTGGCAGGGATCAGAAACGAGACGGTCCTCTTGGAGCCGGGTAAGGTAAACTTTGCCCTCTATAAGAAAATCGATGCCTCCAACCGCATTGTGGAGGCTATGAACCCGACTTCCCGGATGAAGGCAGTGAAGAACCCGGTGGAGATGGAAAACCTTCGCAAAGCTCATTTAAAGGACGGCGTGGCGTTGACGAAATTCCTGTACTGGATGAAGAAGAACGCGGGAAAAGTGGAACTCACAGAGACAGAGGCCGCAGAGCGCCTGGAGGATTACCGCAAGGCCCAGGAAGGTTACCTCGGACCGAGCTTCACGACGATCTCCGCATTCGGCTCCAACGCGGCGATGTGCCACTACCATGCGACAAAGGAGCAGGAGAGCCCGGTGGGAACAGATGGCTTCTATCTGGTAGACTCTGGCGGACAGTACTATGAGGGAACCACGGACGTCACAAGAACCATCGCGGTCGGTCATGTGACAGACGAGATGAAGGAACACTTTACACTTGTCATGATGGGAATGCTCCGCCTGATGAACGCGAAATTTTTATACGGCTGCCGGGGTCTCAATGTGGATTACCTTGCGAGAGGACCGCTCTGGGAGCGGGGTTTCGACTTCAACCACGGTACCGGACATGGCGTTGGCTTCTTATCCGCTGTCCATGAGCGACCGAACGGCATCCGCTGGCGCATCGTTCCGGAGCGTCAGGATTCCTGCGTTCTGGAGGAGGGCATGCTCACATCCGACGAGCCGGGTCTTTACATCGAGGGCAGCCACGGAATCCGTACTGAGAACCTGTCCCTCTGCAGAAAGGCAGAGAAGAATGAGTACGGTCAGTTCATGTGCTTCGAGAATATGACATTTGCGCCCATCGATCTCGATGCGGTGGATATTTCCGTTATGGAGCCGTCTGATGTGAGAATGCTGAACGCGTACCATAAAGAAGTCTGCGAGAAGCTTTCCCCGTATATGACTGAGGAAGAGAACGAGTGGTTAAAAGAAGCGACAAGACCGATTGGAGAGGATTACACATGGCGGATTTAGAGAAAAACATTCTGGTGGTGATCCCGGTAAACGAGGATCACAAGAAGTTCCTTGAAGAAAAAGCCGCCTCAGGTGACAAGAACTGCTGCATCCGATATGTGAGCGGCGAGGAAGTCACAAAGGAGGACGCGGAACGGGCAAATGTTATCATCGGAAACGTAGATCCATCCCTGCTCTCCGGCACGAAGAACCTGGAGCTGCTCCAGTTAAATTCTGCTGGGGCAGATCTCTATATCAAGGCCGGTGTGATGCCGGAGGGAGCAGTGCTCGCAAACGCCACAGGTGCTTACGGACTCGCGGTCTCCGAGCATATGCTGGGTCTTACGTTCGACCTGATCAGACGTTTAAACCAGTATCATGCCAATCAGGCAGAGCATGTATGGAAAGCCATGGGAAATATCATTTCCGTGGAAGGTTCCACGATCCTTGTCCTGGGTCTGGGCGATATCGGCGGGGATTACGCGAGAAAGGTCCACGCGCTGGGCGCCCATGTGATCGGTGTCCGCCGTACGAACCGGAATAAGCCGGATTACCTGGATGAGCAGCACACGATGGATGATCTGGATACGCTCTTAGGCAGGGCAGATATTGTTGCCATGGTCCTTCCGGGCGGAAGCGCTACGAACCACATCATGGATGAGAGAAGACTCCGCCTGATGAAAAAGGGCGCATACCTCATCAATGTGGGCCGCGGAAACGCCATCGATCCGGATGGACTTTATAAAGTTTTAAAAGATGGACATCTCGGCGGCTGTGGTCTCGATGTTACGGAGCCGGAACCGCTTCCGGCGGACAGCCCGTTGTGGGAGCTTGAGAACCTTGTGATCACGCCTCATGTGGCAGGTAATTTTTTCCTCCCGGAGACATTTGAGCGGATCATCCGGATCGCGGGAGAAAATCTCGCGGCCTGGGCGAACGGAACGCCGTACCGGAATGTGGTGGATTTTACGACGGGATATAGAAAGCAATAGTCAGATAAAAAGTAAAGACAGCTGTTCTTTTGTGTGCTTATATGGCGGGTAAAGAGGACGGCTGTTTTTGCTGTCATGCATTCGAAAGAGGCAGGAGGTAGAGGTCTCCTGTGAATATGAAAGTTAGAAAAACAGCAAAAACAGCAACAAAAAATGCAGGACAGCCGTAAAAACTATCCTGCACAGGTTTGAAGTTATTATATTTTAGAAGCTCGTCTCGTATTTTTTCTTCTTTTCCGCCTCCGGTGCATAAGCAATCGGGTAGATGACGGATGCCATGAGGAGCGCGCCGACCACATCGATCACGGAGTGCTGCTTTAAGAACATTGTTGCCAGGCAGATCAGAACCATCAGAACGCCGGATGCCCCGATGATCATCGGATGTTTCTTTAATTCTTCGCTGTGGCAGACCGCGATGTGGACACCGACGGAGTTGTATACATGGATGCTCGGGAAGACGTTGATGCACGGATCAATGCTCCAGAGTCTCGATACCAGGTAGCAGAAAATATTTTTATCCGGATCGATCGCTGGACGGAAGTCCGTTCCGTTCGGGAACAGGGTGCAGACGAGAAGACTGATCGTCATTCCTGTGAAAAGGAAGGTGCAGAGCCTGTAATAGTCATCACGATTCCGAAAGAAGAAAAATGCGATGGTGGCTGCTACATATAAAAACCACATCAGATAAGGTACGATAAAGATCTCTTCGAAAGGAATCATATCATCGAGTGCCGTGTGCATGACGTGGTAAGGTTTGTTGATGTTTTCCTGAAGTCTTGCAAACCAGGGGATATAGATGAATGCATAGGACAGCATCCATACATGCCCATATTTTCTTATCAGCTTTTTCAAAAGGATGACCTCCTTTACTTTCGGAACAGGCATCATATTTATAGGCCTGCTCTGTAATACTTTTGTCATATTTCTCTTGCGTTGCCAAATTATAACACTTTAAAAGTGGGGTTTCAACCCCCATTGGTAAATTTTTATCGAAAAGTAAGGAACACTTTAGAAATGTAAGAGGGCGGTAAGACTTTTGACATTGTTTCGGCTTTATGGTATGTTAAAGGAAGAAAATATATTCGGATTTTCAAACCTGGAGGGAGGAAATTCATGGAAAATAAAGAACTGGTAAGGGAAGCTCTGGAAGCAAGAAAACAGTCCTACTGCCCATATTCCAGCTTTGCGGTGGGAGCAGCGCTTCTATGCGGGGACGGAACGATTTTTCGCGGCTGCAATATCGAAAACGCGGCGTATCCGGCGACAAACTGTGCGGAGCGGACGGCGATGTTTAAGGCTGTCAGCGAGGGAAATATGGACTTTCGGGCGATCGCCATCGTGGGCGGTCCGAAGGGAAAAGAACCGAAAGATTTCTGCGCACCCTGCGGCGTCTGCCGCCAGGTGATGGCAGAGTTTTGTGACCCGGAGACCTTTCGGATCGTCCTTATGAATGGAGACGGGGAGATCCGGGATTACCTCCTGAAAGAGCTGCTACCGTTAGGCTTTACGGGGAAAGCACTGGAAAAATAGAAGGCACACTGGAAAGGATGTAAGAGAAAATATGACATACAGAGATATATTGAAGAAAGTTGATCATACACTGTTAAAACAGCCGTCCACCTGGGAACAGATCAGGGAGATCTGCGATGACGCGGTAAAATATGGAACCGCATCCGTCTGCATCCCGCCGTCCTACGTAAAGCAGGCGGCAGAATATCTGGATGGGAAGATGCCCGTCTGTACCGTCATCGGATTCCCGAACGGGTACAACACGACGTCTGTGAAAGTCTTTGAGACGAAAGAGGCGTTAAAAGACGGAGCGGAAGAGATTGACATGGTGATCAACATCGGCTGGGTCAGGATGGGACAGTACGATAAGGTCCTGGCGGAGATCAATGCCTTAAAAGAGGCCTGCGGAGATCACATTTTAAAGGTCATCATCGAGACCTGCCTTCTCACGGATGAGGAGAAGATAAAGATGTGTGAGACTGTAGCTGCTTCTGGAGCGGACTTTATCAAGACGTCCACTGGATTTTCTGCCGCAGGGGCTACAAAGCCGGATGTGGCGCTTATGAAGGCCCATATGACTGCCGGAAAGAAGATCAAGGCAGCAGGAGGAATCACCGATTTCAACGACGCGAGGGAGTTTGTCCTCCTCGGCGCTGACCGTCTCGGAACGAGCCGCCTTGTGGAACAGGCGAAAAAGAAAGGGGGAGATTTAGATGCCGAAATATAATCGGATTTTTACGATCGTCATAGATTCCTTGGGAACCGGCGCTATGCCGGATTCCGAAAAGTTTGGTGACGTGGGCGTGGATACCTTGGGACATATCGCGGAACACATGAAGGGGTTCCATATCCCGAATCTCCAGAAGCTTGGAATCGCGAACTTAAGACCATTAAAGGGAGTTGCCCCGGTGGAAGAGCCGACGGGCCGCTTCACAAAGTTCTCCGAGGCCAGCAACGGCAAGGACACTATGACCGGACACTGGGAGATGATGGGAATCTACACGACGAAACCGTTTAAGACCTTCACGGATCACGGTTTCCCGAAGGAGCTGATCGAGGAGCTGGAAAAACGCACCGGTCACAAAGTAATAGGAAATAAGAGCGCCAGCGGAACCGCGATCCTGGACGAACTCGGCGAGGAGGAGATCGCCACAGGCCACATGATCGTCTACACCTCCGCGGATTCAGTTCTACAGATCTGCGGAAATGAGGAAACATTTGGTCTCGACGAGCTGTACCGATGCTGCGGGATCGCAAGAGAGATTACGATGAAGGAAGAGTGGCGCGTGGGCCGCGTCATCGCGAGACCGTATGTTGGAAAGAAAAAGGGAGAGTTTGTCCGCACCAGCAATCGCCATGACTACGCGTTAAAGCCGACCGGGACAACGGCGCTCGATATCTTAAAGGACAACGGATACGATGTGATCTCCGTCGGAAAGATCCGCGATATCTTTGACGGCCAGGGCATCACGGAGGCATTCCGCTCCAAGAGCTCCGTCCACGGAATGGAACAGACTATTGAAATCTGCAAAGATAAGGATTTCAAGGGACTCTGCTTTGTGAATCTCGTGGATTTCGATGCCCTCTGGGGCCACAGGAGAAATCCGGTGGGTTATGGGGAAGAACTGGAGCGCTTTGATGTGAAGCTTGGCGAACTCCTTGAAAACCTCCGGGAAGATGATCTTTTGATGATCACGGCGGATCACGGGAATGATCCGACTTACACGGGAACAGACCATACGAGAGAAAAAGTTCCATTTATTGCCTACTCCCCATCTATGAAAGAGAAGGGAATGTTTGAGGAACAGAAGACCTTTGGTGTCATCGGCGCGACGGTGCTCGATAACTTCGGGCTTAAAAAAGCGGAGAATATGATCGGGGAGTCGATCTTAAAAGAATTAGAATGATCGGGATCTGCCTGAGATCTGCGTGGATCCGATAGTTTCGTGGAACAGGTAAAATAGAATAAAAAAGGAAGATCCGCATCCCCGGTATCCGGGAAATGTGGATCTTCCTTTTATGTTCAGACAGAAGTGCGAGACTTATTCTGCGCCGAGTTTCGTTTTTACATCCTCGATGGACATGTTCTTCTCTTTTACGATCGCGTATAATTCAGCCATTTCTTTGGCCTCGATCTGTTTTTCAATGTCCTTTTTCTGAGTTCTTAATGCTTTTAATTTCTGCTCTGTCTCTTCGATAGAAGCAAGGACCTCATTTAAAAGATCCTGCGGAGCAACGTCAGTCTTCTTTCTTCCTCTTGGCATAATTACAATCCCTCCTGTGCAGGTTCATATTATTGGAATCCGCGAATCGGATTCTTATACACTATACTATAAACAAGATGTATTGGGAATGCAAGAGAAAAATAGGAGATGTCAGTCTTTTTTTTAAATCGTGTAGATAGAACAGGAAAAATCCATTACAAAAAAATTTCAAAAAACTGTTGACAATTTCGAAAAAATAGGTTAAACTGTCAAAGCAATCGTGCTTGACGGAAACGTCAGACGGAAGCAATGGGGTCTTAGCTCAGCTGGGAGAGCATCTGCCTTACAAGC
>NZ_QWGI01000030.1:0-470 GCF_003435125.1 Clostridium sp. AM25-23AC
AATGTCCTTGCAAATAGTTCTTTTTGAGATTTATTCGGGTAGATCCGAAAACGGTACACGATGTTCACTCTTCTTTTCTCCCTGTGTTTCTATGTACTGGCGGATAACCTCAATGGGTGCACCACCAGCACTTAACAGACAAAAACTCTGGCTCCAGAACATTTCTTTCCAAAGCTTCTGCCGAATCTCTGGATACTCTTTTTTTATCAATCGGCTGCTTGCGCTTTTATACGCATTGATAAATTTGCTGAGTTCCGATTTCGGATGGGCCCGGAACATGATATGAACATGATCCCGATCATGATTCCATTCCTCTAATGTAACATGATACTTCGGAGCGATATATTCAAAAATCTCCCGGGCCCGATCAGAAACAGGATCCGTCAGTATCTTTTTTCGGTATTTTATAACCAGAATCAAATGATAATAGAGTAGAAATACTGAATGCGCATTACTGTCCAATTTTCTCA
>NZ_QWGI01000030.1:480-33460 GCF_003435125.1 Clostridium sp. AM25-23AC
TACTGAATGTGCATTACTGTCCAATTTTCTCATAAAATCAGCCTTTCCTTTTGCTTTCGACTGATTATATTATAACACAGGAACACTTGTTTGTCTATGCTTTCAGAACATTCGTTCTTCTATATTTGTTTTCATTTATATGCACAGATATGTGCAGTTTTAATATGCCAGATATTGCATGATTTTCCCAAAAGGCAATTCATCTCACCACCTAAAGAGGATGGGAGAATTCTTGCAAAGTGTTGTTAAATATAAAATATCTATTTTTAATCAAACAGTGTTATCTTTGTGATTGGGAATGTCTGGTCCTTCAGCGGCGCATGCCAGATTCCGTACCAGACATCTTCCAGCTTGTCACCGTCCGCTGCCAGGAAGCCGTAGACCTCGCTGTCAAATTCCGGGATCGCCACCGGGCCGTACAGCAGTGTGCTGCCATATTCGTTGTAGATATCCGATGCCATCTGATTCAGACGGTCGTCCGTCAGATATGCATCCTTGAAGCTGCCGTTTTCTTTATTCTCTCTGAGGATCTTGCAGACTTTTTCCGGAAGCTCCGTCACATCTCCATAGGTGTTGGAGTAGAGGTACATCGGATTCTTTTCCTTCATATACGCCTTCGGTGCCACCACGCAGCCATCCGCGCTTCCGAGAACTTCCGTATACTCATCGCCCTGTGTCACGATGGGACCAGCCTCTTCCAGGGTGTAGGCTGCCACCGGCTCCATTGTCGCAGAATCATCGGAGCCATTTATGTCGAAAGCAATGTATCCGAAGGAGCCGTGGAGGGAGATCCTGTCGATACTCACATAGTCGAGCTCCACTACCTGACCATAGGGCTGTTTTTTTGCGGTCTCGAGGTCCAAAATTGCGGCTTTTGTTCCTTCATCGGCGGAATTGTCAAGTTTACCGGCAAGAAAAATCGATGTCGGTCCGTCCGCACCGCCGATAATGCTTACTGATGTCGCCACCTGAGTTTTATTTTTCTTCCATATATAAAATGCCGTCGCAGCGGCTCCCGCAAGGACAAGGATGCCTGCTGCCGCCAGGATCTTCTTTTTGTCGTTCATGATCTCCCCTCTTTCTGTTTTGATCGTGATGTTGCCATATCCGGCATGAAGCAAAGCTGTCTGTATTATTTATAATACTATACAGTTATTACCTCCGCCTGTAAATTTCCTTAACTTTTTCTGTCCTTTTTCAGGCAGTATTACTGTCCAGCCACATCGTCTTCTTGCTTTCATATTCTTTTATCATAGTCACACTTCACCACGTTCTCTTGCATATCATGTCCATCCAGTATATACTTGAACCGATAATTGTAGCTGTGGGAAAGACATAACGCATAATGCTCACAGCAGATCACCAAATCACAAATGGGAAAGGGTTCTGTATTATGAACAACAAGGGATTGATCAAAGAAATTTTTGTCATGACCCTGGCTGACGCAATCACAGCCATAGCGGTTTTCTTTTTTCTGGTACCAAGCCACACATCAATCAGCAGTATTTCCGGTCTCGGAATTATTCTGACCCACTTTATCCCGCTTCCGCTTTCTGTGATCACGATGGCGCTCAACATCCTCCTGCTGATCATCGGATTTATTTTCTGCGGTAAGGAGTTCGGCGCAAAAACTGTGTACACGAGTGTCATGCTGCCGGTCTTCTTAGGTATTTTCGAGAAAATCTTTCCGGATTTTACGTCCCTCACTGGAAGTCAGGAGCTGGATGCGGTCTGCTATGTGCTGGTAGTCAGCATCGGTCTCGCGATGCTCTTTAACATGAATGCATCATCCGGTGGACTGGACATCGTTGCAAAGATCATGAACAAGTATCTGCATATGGATCTCGGAAAAGCAATGTCTCTCTCCGGCATGTGCGTGGCGCTTTCTTCCGCGTTCGTTTATGACAAAAAGACCGTCGTGCTCAGTGTACTCGGTACATATGTGAACGGAATCGTCCTCGATTACTTTATTTTTGACCAGAATGTCAAGAGACGTGTCTGCATTATCACGAAGAAAGAGGAAGAACTCCGCGAGTTCATTATTAACAATCTGCACAGCGGCGCAACGATCTATGAAGCGATCGGTGCGTATAATTTTGAGAAACACAATGAGATCATTACGATCGTGGATAAGCGTGAGTATCAGGCGCTGATGAACTATATCAGTTCCAGTGATCCGGAGGCATTTATCACGGTGTATAAGGTTTCGGATATCCGGTACCGGCCGAAGAAGATCAGTGCGTGATAGAATCAGCACTCTTCTTGGCCTTGGACACTTCTATCGTTTGCTTCTTCCGCTTTCCTTCCTCCCGCAGTGCCTTAAAGAAATCCTTCAGCATCTGTGAGCATTCCTCTCCCAACAGTCCTACTTCCGTCTCCACCTGGTGGTTGAATCCATCCTCGTGGAGCATGTCGAGCACGGATCCGGCACAACCGGCTTTTGGGTTCATGCAGCCGATCACCACCTTCGGAATTCTCGCCTGAACGATGGCTCCGGCGCACATCGGACATGGCTCCAAGGTCACGTACATCGTACAGTCCTCTAATCTCCAATCGCCGAGAATGCGGCAGGCCTTCCGCATCGCGATGATCTCCGCGTGGGCCAGTACATTTTTATCTACCGTCCGGCGGTTATATCCTCTCGCGATGATCCTTCCGTCATAGACAATCACGCAGCCGATGGGCACTTCCTTAAGCGCAGCCGCCTTTTTCGCCTGACGGATCGCTTCTTTCATATAATGTTCTTCTATCGTCATCTTTCTCATACGTTTCTCCAAATTCATTTCAAATACTCCTGCCTCTTATTTTACCGTATTTTTGATTTCTGGCAAGAGAAAATCACCCGATGTCCGGTCTTCTTCCCTTTTTCATGTGCAGAATGTCTAATAAATATCAATCTCGATTACAGCTTCTGTTTGATTCGTCAACAAACATACAACTTTATCCAGAAAATGGTAAAAGTTGTTGAAAATCACATTTCCAGTATGTTAATCTTGTATCACAAGATACGAGAAAAGCACTCATGAATCATCAATTTTTAACAAAGGAGAGGTAGTATGAAGAAAAAATTATTAGCACTCGGTCTCGCCGTTATGACGGTGGCTATGTCACTCGTGGGATGTTCGGAAAAGGCGGTTACATGGACGGTCACATGTCCCTGGGCTCCTTCCGGAGTCGCTGCTATGGTAAGCCAGAAGGCAGCAAGTCTTTCAAATACTTATTCTGATAAGATCATTCTCGTCGCTGACGCAGTAAAGGGTGACGCGGCAACGGTAAATAGCTGGGTTGCTGAAACGAAAGCAAACGATCCGGAACTCGTTTTCGCAGGTGAGGGACTTTTCTCCATCACCTCCATTCTTGATCCGGCAAAGATGCAGTTCACTTACGATGATTTCGAGTTTGTTGAAAACCTGTATTCTTCCGTTTTCGTTATGTCTGCTGATTCCAAGCTCAATATCAAGAATATTGATGATTTGAAGACATACATGGAGACAGGAAATCAGATCTCCATCGCTGCAAACGGCGCAACCGGTTCTGAAGCATTCCTCGCAGCCGCGTTATTCGGCTCAATGGGATACGGTGACCAGATCAAGATCGTTGCCTATAGCTCTGCTGCTGAGGCTGCACAGGCAGTTGCAAAGGGCGAGACAAACTTCGCAGTCTCCCACCAGTCCCAGATCCTTGAAACCTATCAGCAGGGCGGCGTTACCATCGTGTGCGCGTTCGACGGTGAAGACATTGCCGATGGTCCGTTCGCAGGAGTTGAGGGTGTTGGCAAATACGGTTATCCATACTTCAGAAACCGCTGCCTGATCCTCGCGAGAAAAGGTACTGACGCGAAGAAAGTTGCCGAGTTAAAAGAACTCTATGACAAGATTCTCGCAGATAAGAGCGTTACCGAGTGGCTTTCCGACACGATGCTTCTTGAAGTTGATACGATGACAAATGATCAGGTTCTTGAACATATCCAGAATGTACAGGATATCGTAAATGAGTACAAAGACCTGGTTGTCCAGTAAGTAACTTTTCAAAACCGGGATGCTGCAAAAGCGGCATCCCTCTTTTATTCTATGATGCCGGATATCCTGCGGCACGTTCCGCGGAAAGGAGAAAATCTTATGTTTAACGAGAAAAAATTAGATGAGCTCGCAACACGCATGAAGGAAAAAGAGATTTCGATCCCAACCGACCTCGCCGGATCCATCCTGTTCTTTCTCCTGGGCGCTGTCCTGTTTTTCATGCTGCCATCTCAGGTGCCGATTTCCGAAAATGATGTCATAAACGGGCGCGTCTTCCCAAAGCTTCTTTTTTCACTCATGATGATCTGCAGTGCAGTCCTCATCATCCAGAATATCATTAAAATTTCAAAAAAACAGCCGGTTCAAGTCAGCACCTTTAATCTTCTGACTGAGGTGAAGGCACTCATGATCCTGACGATCCTTTTTATCACTTATTTCATCTGCCGGATCACGGATCTGTTTGTTCTGGGAGCAATTTTCTGCTCCATTGCGTTCCTTGTCTATTTCCGCTGCAAAAAACGGTCCTACTATGCGATCACCATCGGAATGGCCGTGCTCATCTGGGCGGCATTCCGTTTCGGTCTGAACGTAAAATTTTAGGAAGGAGGAACAGAATATGCTCCAATATATCATCCCTGCTATGAAAATGCTGTTTACCGTTGAGAATTTCATCTGGATCAACCTGGGTGTCTTCATCGGTTCCGTCTTCGCGGCGATTCCCGGTCTGACCGTTATTCTCTGCATCATCCTGTTCCTGCCGTTTACCTACAAGATGACGGCGATCCCCGGCATGATGTTTCTTCTTGGAATCTACTGTGCCGGCGGATACGGCGGCAGCGTATCTGCAATTCTGATCAATACACCGGGTACTCCCCACGCGGCGACCACCATGCTGGATGGTCATCCGATGTCAGAAAAAGGCCGTACCAAGGCAGCGTTGAAGATTGCCCTTTACGCGTCCACCTTCGGCGGGATCTTCTCCGCACTGACTCTTTTATTTCTGGCTCCCCAGGTTGCAAAGGTCGCAGCAAACATCGGAACTGCCGAGTACTTCCTTGTCTGTGTCTTTGGGCTCACGATCATCGCCGGAATCTCCGGTAAAAGCATGATCAAAGGGATCATCTCAGCCTGCCTGGGCTTATTTATCTCCTGCATCGGCGCTGACCCGCAGACAAGCTATGACCGGTTTACCTTCGGAATTTCCAGACTTTATCTCGGACTTGATCTGGCGATCTGCCTCATCGGTCTCTTTGCCCTGATCGAGATCCTGAAAAAGGCAGAGTTAAAACCGGACCGTCTGAAGCTTGACACCTCAAAGATCATGGATGACGGAAAGATCACAAAGGACGAGTACAAGCGCATGGCCCGCCCGGCGCTGCTCTCTTCCATCATCGGTGTCATCATCGGAATCATTCCGGGTACCGGCGCTTCCATGGCATCCTGGTTCAGCTATGATGTAGCGAAAAATATGTCCAGACATAAAGAAGAATTCGGTCACGGCTCTGTTGAGGGAATCGCAGCGGCAGAAAGCGCCAACAACGCGGTTACCGGCGCTACACTGATCCCGCTTCTTACACTCGGTATCCCGGGCGACGGCTGTGTCGCGATCATGCTTTCCGCGCTTATGATCAATGGACTGAATCCTGGTTTGAGCCTGTTCACGACCCAGGGCGATATCATGTACGCCATCATGCTCGGACTGCTCTTCGTCAACCTGTTCATGTTTTTACAGGGCAAATATCTGACAAAGCTTTTTGCCAAAGTCGTATCGATCCCGCAGGAGATCCTGACTCCGATCATCGTGATCTTCTGCTTTGCAGGCGCTTACTCTGTCAATAAATCTTACTTTGACGTTGCCGTTACCCTGACGTTCGCAGTCATCGCGTGGCTTCTCTATAAGCTCGATTTTCCGACTGTTCCGATCCTGCTCGGTCTTGTTCTCGGAAACATGACAGAAACAAACTTCCGCCGGGCACTCCTGATCTCAGAAGGAAATCCTTCCATTTTTGTCAGCAGTCCATACTGCATCGCATTTATCATCCTGATCATCGGCGCTGTAGCAATGATCATCCGAAGCAAATTACGGGACCGGAACGTTCAGAAAGGGGCTTAACCATGAGAGAAAACATCATCTTCTATTTTACTGACCAGCAGAGGGCAGATACCTGCGGCTGTTTTGGACAGCCGTTAGATATCACTCCGAATCTCGACACACTGGCTGCGGGCGGTGTAAAATTCGACAACGCCTTTTCCCCGCAGCCGGTATGCGGTCCCTGCCGGGCATTATTCCAGACCGGAAAGTATCCGACAGAAACAGGCTGTTTCCGCAACAATATCATGCTTCCGAAGAACGTAAAAACTCTCGCGAATTATATCGAGGAAGCCGGTTACGAGACAGCTTACATCGGAAAATGGCATCTCGCAAGCGACGGTGAGCTTGAAAAACCGCCGACCATCGATCACACGATCACCGCTGTGCCGAAGGAACTCCGCGGCGGATATACCGGATTCTGGCGGGCGGCCGATGTGCTGGAATTCACCTCCCACGGATATGATGGATATGTGTTTGATGAGAACAATAACCAGATCGATTTTAAGGGCTATCGTCCAGACTGCATCACAGATCTGGCTCTTCAGTTCTTTGATCAGTATGACCGGAAAAAACCATTTTTCATGACGGTTTCCCAGATTGAACCGCATCATCAGAACGACCACAATCATTACGAAGGACCTGCCGGTTCCAAAGAAAAATATAAGGATTTCGTTCTTCCGGGCGATCTCGCCGCTTTAAAGGGAAATGCTGCCGAAGAATATCCTGATTACCTCGGTCAATGCGCAAGTCTTGATGAAAATCTCGGGAGACTTGTAAATCGCCTGAAAGAAGAGGGACTTTACGATAATACAGTGATCATCTTTGCCTCCGATCATGGTTCCCACTTTAAGACCAGAAACACCGATGAGCATTTAAACGGCTATGACGATTATAAGCGGAGCTGTCACGATGCCGCCACCCATGTCCCACTCGTGATCGCCGGCGGTGCGTTCAAAGGCGGAAAAGAAATCACGGAACTCGTCAGCACGGAAAGTCTTCCAAAAACGATCTTAGCCATCGCCGGGGTCGATGTCGGCGATGCCATGATCGGTGAGAATCTTCTTGACGTAGTTCAGGGAAAGACCGATAATAGAGCTAACGAAGTTTATTCACAGATCTCCGAAAGCCGTGTCGGCCGTTCGATTCGCACCGAGGACTACATGTACGCGGTATATGCGCCGGGAAAGAACGGCGGGGAATACGCGTCCGCAGACCTCTACGCAGACGATTTTCTCTACGATCTGAAAAAGGATCCATATGAACTTACAAATCTGATCCATGACCATGCTTATGACTCTGTTCGTCTGAAAATGAGAGAGAAGCTGCTCGCATGGATCGAAAAAGCGGAGCATACGCGGCCAGTAATCGTTGATCAGGCGTAATGCCGCAAAACAACTGGGATGTATCATCCGGCAGGACATGCTGTCAGTGTGTTTTGCCGGATTTTTGTCAGGGGGGACTCCATATGCTTGATTCTGGTATACAGCCAGGCCGGAAAAAGGCCGATAAAATTTACAACTGGCTTCGGGCTTACATCGATGAAAATAAATTTTCTTCCAACCAGAGGCTTCCATCTGAAAATGAACTCTGCCGCAGACTGGATGTAAGCCGCGAAACAGTACGTGCCGCCATGGCACGGCTCGTCGAGGAAAATCTCGTTACCCGTGTCAAGGGAAGTGGAACCTACATCAATAAAGATGCCGCCGTTTCCGGACCCGCCAGAAGTTTAAACGCTGAATATAAGATCGGACTGATCCTTCAAGGGCAGGACTCTCACGCAAATTCCCGCCTGATCGATGGGATCCGTGATGTGATGTCTGACACAGACGTAGATCTTCAGATCTTTTTTACAGACAATAAATTTTCCAACGAGAGAAACTGTCTCGATGTGGTAGCACATCAGGGATTCGACGGGTTTATTGTGGACGGGGTAAAGGCAAGTCTCTTAAATCCCAATCTTGACTGCTATCGGAACATCTTTGCGAAAAAGATCCCGGTCATCTTTTACAACAACTACTATAAAGAATTAAATTATCCCCGCGTGATTAACAATGACTACAAATGCGCCAGAGAATTGATCGGTCTTTTAACCAGAGCGGGGCACAAAAAAATTGCCGGGATCTTCGTCTACGACAATTATCAGAGCATTGAAAAGTTCCGTGGTTATGTAGGCTCTCTCCGCAGCGCAGGACTGAAATTCGAGGATGATTACATCAAATGGTGTATTTCCAACGAAGCCCATGCCGATGGATTCTACAAGGAAATCGGCAAGTTCTTAAAGGGACTTCCGAAGTGTACCGCCATTGTCTGCTGCAACTACATGATCCTGCAGTCTGTCCTGCATTTTCTTCAGGAAAACGGTAAATCCGTCCCAAACGATTATTCTCTGGTCTGCTTTGACTATTCCGGTCAAGACTGGGAACGCAGTGGAATTACCTGTTCCATTCATCCGGGTTATGATATGGGAATTCAGGTTGGCAAACGCCTGCTAAAGATGATTCAGAATCATGAATACTGCGGAAACGGATACTCATATCTCATGGATCTGCGGATCTATGAGGGATGTTCCATCCGGAAATTATGACATAATGAGCCCAAAAGGAAAATGTTTTTGAGGAGAGCAAAACCATGAAACACCTGACCATCATGCTGAAACCGGCATCTTCACTCTGCAATCTACGCTGTAAATACTGTTTTTATGCGGATATTACGAGTCTCAGAGAGGTTTCCTCTTTCGGAGTCATGAAAGAGTCCGCAATGACCGCTGTCATGGATCATATATTTATAGATCTTGATGATGGGGACTATCTAACACTGTCATTTCAGGGCGGTGAACCGATGCTTGCGGGACTTCCTTTTTACCGGAATCTGGTACAGTATATTGCGGGAAAAAAACGAAATATCCATATAAACTATACCCTTCAGACCAACGGAATTCTTCTGGATGATGACTGGTGCAAGTTTCTTGCCAAATACGGGTTTCTCATCGGAATCTCCCTGGATATTCTCCCGGAAAGCCACGACGCGGTCCGGGTCGACACAGCCGGACAGGGAACGTACGAACAGGTTCTTCGTTCCATCTCCCTGTTGAAGAAATATCACATCGAGCATAACGTGCTCTGCACCTTGACGCGGCAGACAGCAAGACATCCCGCGAAGGTCTGGGCACAAATCAAAAAGCTGGATCTGTCTTATATCCAGTTTACCCCCTGCCTTGGAGATCTCAATTCTCCCGGCTCTTCCGCATATGCCCTGACCCCGGAACGCTTTTTTCACTTTTATTCTGATCTTTTTGATCTCTGGTACCGGGATTTCGCCACGGGAAATTACCGGAGCATCAAGCTATTTGACGATCTTCTTCAGTTGCTTGCAAAGGGGCTCGTGACTTCCTGCGGAATCAGCGGGTACTGCCAGCCCCAGATCGTCGTGGAAGCGGACGGAAGCGCTTATCCCTGCGATTTCTACTGTCTCGACCAGTTCCGGCTCGGCAGCCTGGTTTCTGACTCTCTGCGGACGATCTATGAAAAGTCCGCAGTGTCTCCATGTAAGGTCAGAGATCTGCTTCCGGAATTATGTTCCGCCTGTCAGTATCGAAAATTTTGTGGCGGCGGATGTAAACGCATGCAGCGGGAAACTGCATGTATGCCTGGTGATACATTCTGTGGTTATCAGGCGTTCCTGGACCACGCGCTCCGCCCGCTCATGCAGATTGCTGCCGGAATACCCGGCTAAAAGGAAGGATTATGGAAAATAGAAAGAAAATTCTTATGAAGCTTTTCGTCTCGACCCTGTATCTCAGCGCTTTTACGTTCGGCGGGGGATATGTGATCGTGACCTTGATGAAGAAAAAATTTGTAGATGAATACCACTGGATCGAGGAGAACGAGATGCTGGACCTTGTTGCGATCGCGCAGTCAGCTCCGGGGCCAATCGCCGTCAATGGGGCGATCGTGGTCGGTTATAAACTGGCCGGGATGACCGGCGTGGTCACAGCGATCATCGGCACGATCATCCCTCCGTTCCTCGTTATCTCCCTGATCTCGGTCTGCTACAACGCGTTCCGTGACAACTTTATCGTCAGCCAGATGCTTTCCGGCATGCAGGCCGGTGTCGGGGCTGTGATCGCCTCTGTGACATATGAGATGGGGGCGGGAATTGTCCACGGGAAGAATGCCGTCTCCATGTGCATCATGGCTGCCGCTTTTCTTGCTTCCTGCGTTTTTCATGTCAACGTCGTCTTCGTTGTCATCGCCTGCGGGCTGATCGGCGCGCTGCGGACACTTGCGGCGGAAAGGAGAGCACAAAAATGATCTATCTACAGCTTTTCTTGAGTTTTCTGCAGATCGGCATGTTCAGCTTCGGCGGCGGGTATGCGGCAATGCCGCTGATCCAGGGACAGGTCGTGACTGCCCATCACTGGCTTTCGATGGAGGAATTCACGGATCTGATCACGATCTCCCAGATGACACCGGGACCCATCGCCATCAATTCCGCAACCTTTGTCGGAACAAAGATTGCGGGAACCGGGGGCGCCCTCGCGGCCACCTTCGGATGCATCCTGCCGTCCTGCATCATCGTGACCTGTATCGCCAGACTATACTTAAAATACAGAAATCTGGCACTCTTACAGGGGATCTTAAACTCCCTGCGTCCCGCGGTCGTCGCTTTGATCGCCTCTGCCGGGATCTCGATCCTCATCACCGCGTTCTGGGGCAGTCAGGCAGCGGTCGCCCTCGCGAACACAAACTGGCTTCTTGTTGTGATCTTCGCTGTCTGCGTTGTCCTGCTTCAGAAGTTTAAAATGAACCCGATCTGGGTGATGGTGCTAGCCGGAGTCATAAAGACCGTCGTTTCCCTGATCGTCAACGTATTCTAAGGTCCGTATACCAGTACCCAAACCGTCCGTCTCCCACGGGCTGGCGTCTGGAGAGGACGAAATTCGGGAAGCCGAACATCGTTGCCATATATTTTTCACTGCTGTAATAGTGGCCCGGAACCCCTAAGAGGTATCGGGCTTTCTTTTTGTTTCCGCCGAGTTTTACGAGGATCAGGTAGCGGAAATTGTAGTAACCGTGGAGAAGAAAGCTGTTGTTTCCGTGGATCCAGCACTCCCGCGGAAGTTTTCCGATGTCCTGGGGGCGGATCGTTAAGATATCGCATCCGTCCTCATACTCGAATGGCTGGATCTTCGGGTATGATTTTTTTAGTTCTTCCCAGAGTTTTTCCGGGTCCGCTGCAAGATCCTCAGTCTCCTGTAAATAACGCAGGACTTCCGGATTTTCGAGTTCCGGGGAGACCATGGGGGCTGGGGCGGCATTTGTCCGCGCTGTCTGGCTGTTTTGCGGCCGGGAGGGACATGGTGCAGCCGATGCAGGGGCAGTTATCTGAGTTTGAGTCTCCGCTGATGAAGCAGACTTGGACATTACCGGCTGCCCACCCACAGGATTTTGCGTTGCATTCTTCATCGACCGCATCGGATCCTGACGCGATTCTTCTGGTTGTTCTGTTATTTCTGCCCGATCTGTCTTTTCCTCTGCCTGGTCGATCTCTTCGGTTTCCTCCGACAGGTATACCATCCCATGCTCTTCACTATTCTCTTCCTGCTTCGGCTTCTCATCCTTTTCTGCATCATCCTGCACCGTTGTCTCACCCTGTGCCGATGAAGCTTCTTCCGTCTCCTGCGCTTCATCCCGCAGCTCCGCCGCATGCGCAGTCTTTTCCTCCTGTTCCCGGCGTTCCTCCTCTTTGGCGATCTCGGCCTCGATCTCTTTTACTACTTTTGAGACTGCCTGCGGTGTCATCTCTTTTTCTGCTTCCGGCAACATCTCCGCAGTAAATTTCGGCACAGAAAGAACTGGATTCTCCCCGGTATTTCCCTCTTCTGCTGCCAGCGCGTCCTCCCAGATCGTCTTGTAGCACCGCCAGGAATTTTTCACGTCATGGACCGAGAGTCCGAAATATGTATCAAGACCTGTTCCTGTTCCTTCCACGTTCTTCGTGTCCACATTCGCACGGAATTCCCCGTTTCCGCCCCGCACGAACACATTCCCTAGAAATGTCTCGCGACCGCCTGTCCCCAAAAGGTACACTCCGATGGCGTTTCCGCCCATATAGATCCGCTTCACGTTCACATTGATCCTGCACTGCCCGTTCCGCGCCTCCAGCTTCGCGAATCCCACATTTTTTCCTTTTTGTTTTCCTTCGTACTCGTAAATATAAGAAATCAGTCTGCGATAATCTGCCATAATCAAAAACACTCCTTCTGCACTTATGTATATGCGGAAGGAGTATTCTTCATGATCATTCTATGAAATTTATCATTTGATATTTTTTATTACTTACGGATCGCGCCGGACTTCACAGCCGCCTCAGCCACACGCTTTGCGACATGCTCCGCAACGCCTTCTTCGAGGGCACCTGGGATAATGTACTCTGCGGAGAGTTTATCCGGTGTTACGAGTTCTGCGATGGCCTGGGCTGCAGCTACTTTCATATCATAGTTGATGTCTCTTGCGCCGCAGTCTAACGCGCCGCGGAAGATTCCCGGGAACGCGAGGACGTTGTTGATCTGGTTTGGAAAATCGGAGCGGCCGGTTCCCATAACCTTTACACCTGCTGCCATCGCCTCATCGTACATGATCTCCGGGTTCGGGTTTGCCATTGCGAATACGATCGGATCCTTCGCCATTGTTTTGATCATTTCCGGTTTCAGTGCGCCTGCTACGGACACACCGATAAATACGTCCGCACCGACGAGGGCATCAGCCAGTGTTCCGCGCTTATCCTCAAGGTTTGTGATATCGCAGAGCATCTTCTTGTGATCTTTAATGCCGACTCCGCGGTCTTTGTAGAGGATTCCGTTCTCATCACATGCGATGATGTTCTTTACGCCTGTCGCAAGCAACATCTTGATGATCGCGGTTCCGGCAGATCCCGGTCCGTTTAATACGACATGGATCTCATCGATCTTCTTTCCGACAACTTTTAATGCATTTAAGAGGGCTGCCGTAACGACAACAGCGGTACCGTGCTGGTCATCGTGGAATACCGGGATATCGAGCTCTTTCTCCAGGCGCGCCTCTACCTCGAAGCACTTCGGGGAAGCAATGTCTTCCAGGTTGATTCCGCCGAAGCACGGAGCGATGTATTTTACTGCTTTGATGATCTCTTCTGTGTCTGTGGTGTCAAGGCAGATCGGGAACGCGTCAACGCCGCCGAACTCTTTAAAGAGGACTGCCTTTCCTTCCATAACCGGCATAGCGGCTTCCGGTCCGATGTTTCCGAGGCCTAAAACTGCGGTTCCGTCGGAGACAACCGCTACCAGATTGCCCTTTGCGGTGTATTTGTAAACGTCTTTCTTATTATCATGGATCTTTCTGCACGGCTCCGCAACGCCTGGTGTATAGGCTGTGCTTAAGTCATCTCTCGTCTTTACCGGAACCTTGCTGACAACTTCGATCTTTCCATGATGTTCCTCATGGAGCTTTAACGCTGCTTCATTGAAATTCATTGCGCTTCCTCCTGCGAATTCGTTTTCGTTGCTGAACTGTCTTTCCGTTTCATATCCAGAATGGCTTACATTTTGCCATTTCTGACAGCCATATTCTTTCATGCTATTTCAATGTATCTTTTCCTAACAGTTCTTTATCTGCTTAATTTCGAGTTTACCACAATCACTTTAAAAAGGAAACTGCTTTTTACTGTGTTTTCCCACTCGCTCTTTCTTGGCAGAGATGCTGTATTACCACACCGCCACCGAACCGTCCGCCCGCGGCTCCGTCGCCCCACAGAGCACGCCGTTCTCATCCCGCCAGATAATCTGTCCACGGCCAAAGGTCAGGGAACTCTCCAGAACTTCCATCTCATGTCCGCGGCGCTTCAGTTCTTCCACGATCTCCGCCGGAAATGTTTTCTCCACCTGGATCTTCTTTCCGCCGACCCACTGCCATCTGGGCACATCTAAAGTCTCTTGCGGATTCATCATGAAATCCAGCGTGTTCATGATTACCTGCACATGTCCCTGGGGCTGCATGAAACCACCCATGACGCCGAACGGCCCCACAGCTTTTCCATCCTTCATCAGAAATCCCGGAATGATCGTGTGAAGGGACTTCTTTCCCGGTCCCAGGCAGTTTTCCATGTCCTCGTCCAGAGTAAAATTTGCCCCGCGGTTCTGCAGCGCGATTCCTGTCCCCGGGATCACGATGCCGGAGCCAAATCCCATATAGTTGCTCTGGATGTAGGAGACCATGTTTCCTTCCCCGTCCGCCGTGCAGAGATAGATCGTTCCGCCGCGGAACGGATCGCCTGGCTCCGGATCTTGCGCCATTTCCCCGATCAGGGATCTCCGCTCTGCCGCGTATTCATCCGACAGAAGCGTCTCCACCGGCGCGCGCATATACCCCGGATCCGCCACATACCGGTTGCCGTCCGCGAATGCCAGCTTCATCGCCTCCAGCTGCTTGTGCACCGTGTCCACACAGCTTCGGTCCGTGAAGGAATATCCTTTCAGGATATTTAACGCCATCAGCGCGATGATTCCGTCCCCGTTCGGCGGGATCTCGCAGACATCATATCCCCGGTAATTTACATGGATCGGCTTTACCCACTCACACCAGTAGTTCTCCAAGTCCGATTTTCGGAGATAACCGCCGGTCTTTCTCGAATATGCGTCGATCTGATCCCCAAGTTCTCCCTGATAGAACGCCTTTGCGTGAGTTTTCGCGATCTTTTCTAACGTCTTCGCATGAGCTTCCGATTTCCAAATCTCTCCCGGCTGTGAGGCATGTCCGTCCCGGGCGAACGTGTCGAACCAGGGCTTAAAGCACTCGTCCTTGAGTGTCCCGGAAAATTCCTTGTATGCATTGTTCCAAAGCTTTGAGATCACCGGACTCACCGGATATCCCTCTCTCGCGTATGTAACTGCCGGCTCCATCACCTTCTCAAGCGTCAGTCTTCCAAACTTTTCCGAGAGCTCTGCCCAGGCCGAAGGAGCGCCTGGGACCATCACCGGAATCCAGCCACGCTTCGGCATCGCGGTGTATCCCTGCTTTTTTACCTTCTCTGCCGTGATCGCCATGGGCGCTCTTCCACTGGCATTGAGGCCGTGAAGCTCCCCTTTCGTCCAGACCAGGGCAAAGGCATCGCTTCCGATCCCGTTGGAGGTCGGCTCCAGCACGGTCATACAGGCCGCTGTGGCGATCGCCGCGTCAATGGCATTTCCTCCCTGTTTTATGATATCAAGCCCCGCCTGTGCCGCCAGCGGCTGGCTCGTGCAGACCATGCCTTTCCGGCCGTATATCACGCTTCTTCGCGATGGATAGTCGTTTTTCAGCGTGTCAAATTTCAGCATAGTTTTCTCCTCCAGGTCTATTATTTTCTGCAAACAGGTCATCGCCTGTTCCAGCTGCGTGGATTATAGATCTATATGTCGAAATCGTACCACTTTAACGTATTAAATGTCAATCTGTAAAAAGATAATGTGCCCCAACATATTTTCATGTCACAGGCAGACTTTTCACGATCTTCTGCTTTGTCTCGTCATACAAAAACGGTGCAGGAACTTTTTCCCGCACCGCAGCTTCTACTCTAATATAAAATTCTCCACCAGCCTCTTCGTAAATTCCGCCTTCGGATGCCCGATCACATCCTCCGTCCGGCCGGTCTCCACGAATTTTCCTTCTTCCATGACCGCGATCTCATCGCAGAACCAGCGGACCACATCGAGGTCGTGGGAGATGAACAGGTAGCTGAGACCCAGTTTTTCCTGGAGCTCCTTTAAGAGTGTCATGACCTGGGCTTGCACGGAGACATCCAGCATGCTGGTAGGCTCGTCCAGGATCAGGATCTTTGGATCCAGGGAGAGAGCCCTGGCGATCATGATGCGCTGTGCCTCGCCTCCGCTGATCTGGTGTGGATAGCGGTCCAGAAGTTCTTCCCCGAGGTCTACCAGGTCCAAAAGCTCTTTTACACGTTTCTTTCTTCCGTCTTTGTCATACATTTTATGGATGATCATCGGCTCTTCCAAACTGTAACCGATCTTTTTGGCCGGATCTAAGGATGTTTCCGGGTGCTGGAAGATGATCTGGATCGTCCCGTCGATCTCGATGGTGCCGGAATCCGGCTTGATCAGGGAGAGCAGCATGTTGGCGATCGTGGACTTTCCACAGCCGGAATTCCCGACAATTCCGAATGTCTCCCCGTTGCAAATCGTAAAGGACACATCTTTTACCGCATCCACACGGGTCTTCCTGATGATTCCGCCCGTAAATGTCTTGCAGATATGGCTGACCTTAAGCATACAGGACACACCTCACTTTCCGTCCATCCGGAAGCTCCGCCTCCGGGAGCGACCCGTTTTTGCAGGCGTCCGCCGCATACGGACATCGCGGATAAAAACTGCAGCCGGAGTTTCCTTCGTTCTTCCTCACCGCGCGCCCGATGGGGTTCATTCCTTTCGCCGGAAGCGACGCGACCAGTCCTTTCGTGTACGGGTGAGCCGGATGTTCCAGGATCGTCCTCGTGTCCCCGACCTCCATAATACTTCCTTTATAGAGCACCATCAGCCGGTCGCAGAGCACGCCCGCCAGGGCGATATCGTGGGTGATCACGATCATTCCTTCGGTGTCCGTCTCGGAGATCTCCTTCAGTACCTGGTAGACCTGCCGCCTTAAGATGGCGTCCAGACCTTTTGTCGGCTCATCGGCGATGGCCCACTTCGGCCGGTTCATGAGTCCCATGGCGGAGATCACACGCTGGTTCATGCCGCCGCTGAGCTGAAAGGAGTAGGCGCGGCTGATCCGGTCCGGGTCAGCGAATCCAAACCGGCGCAGGAACTCATCCCGCCGGGAATTTGCGAGTTCTTTATCCTTATTTCCATGGACAGTCATGCACTCCGTGAGCTGTTTTCCGATTCTCCGGATCGGGTTTAACGACTCCGTGGGATTCTGTGGGATCAGGGCGATCTCTTTTCCGCGGATCTCCTGCATCTCCTTTTCCGGCAGCCGGTACAGATCCATGCCCTTATACATGCAGGTTCCTTCCACCTTCGCCTGACCGGAGAGAAGTCCTAAAATGGACATGCCGAGAAGTGATTTTCCGCTGCCGCTCTCCCCGATGAGTCCGGTGACACTGCCCGCCGGGAAGTACGCGTTGACGCCCTCCATGGCATGTACCGTCTCGCCGCCGTCCTGGAAGGAGACGGAGAGATTCCGGATCTCAATGTCGCTTTTTTCTCCTGTTTTCCATTCTTTTCTATCTTCCATTTAATCTTCCCCATTCTCTGTGCTCTGTATCTGCTATCAGCCCCTGTACTTTGCACGCTCACGCTGCTCATAAATTTTCGTGATCCGAGCTTCCTTCAACAACGTTAAGCGTTAAATTTCTCAGGCGGGCTTACAGCGGATCATTTCCCTGGCACTACATGTTCTTCATGACATCTTTCCTCACATCCAGCCGGTCACGCAGCTCATCCGCGAGAAGGTTGATGCTCAGGGAAAGCAGTAAAATACAGAGCCCCGGCGCGACGACGAGCAGCGGTTCCTGGCGGAAATACTGCCTCGCGTCGTTGATCATAACGCCCCAGTCCGGTGTCGGCGGCTGGAGTCCCAGACCCAGATAGCTCATGGATGCCACGGAGATCACGTTTCCGGCAATTCTTGTGGCAAAGAGCACGCATAAGGTTCCAAGGATATTGGGCGAAATGTGGAGAAACAGGATCCTGAGATCACTGGCTCCGATGGTCTTAAGTCCCTTGATAAAGCTCTCCTGCTTTAATTTCATGACCTCGCCACGGGCGATCCTGGAAAAACCTACCCAGGAGTTGATCACGATAGCGATCAGCATGCTCTTCACGCCCTGTCCCAGGAGACCTGCCACAGCGATCATAAGTGTCAGGCCCGGAAGTCCCTGGAAGATGCTGGAAATCGTCGTGATGACTCCGTCGATCCAGCCGCCGAAATATCCCGCGAAGAGTCCAAGAACAAAGCCGAGCAGCATGGAGAGCACCGTCGCAGCCAGTGCGAGAAGAATGGACTGTCTTCCGCCGTAGAGAACACGGCTCAGGGTGTCCCTGCCGATATTATCGGTGCCTAAAAGGTGCGCAGCCGACGGTTTCTGAAGCGCCTCTGACAGGTTCGATACCAACGGATCATAAGGCGCGAGAACCGGTGCCAGGACGCTGGTGAGAAGAATGATAAATAAGAGCACAAGACCGGTCTTCGCCTTCACGGTCAGACGGGGTTCTTTTAATTTTCTCATGATTCCACCGCCTCTCCCGCACGGATCTTTGGATCCAGCGCGATGTAGATCAGATCGATCAGGATATTTGTCAGCACATAGATGCATCCGGAGAACAGAACGTAGGCCTGGACCACATAGTAGTCTTTCGACTGCACGCCTGCGATAGCGTAGCTTCCGATTCCGGGGATCGCGAAGATCGTCTCCACGATGGACGCGCCGCCGATGATACCCGCCATATGGTTTCCCAGATAGGTGATGATCGGGATCAGGGCGTTTCCGAAGGCGTGGCGGATCACCGCGCGGCGGCGGCTCATGCCTTTCGCGTCAGCCACGGTCATATACTGGCGTCCGATCTCATCAAGGATCGCGCTCCGTGTCAGTCTCGCGCAGACTCCGATACTCGGGAGTGCCAGCGTGATTGCCGGGAGAATAAAGCCGGAGCCGTCAGAGATTCCGCTGCTGGGCAGGATCTTCCACTGTTCGGCAAAGATGAAGATCAGGACGATGGCGATCCAGAAGCCGGGGACGGACAGGGCCACTGTGGAAAATGTCCCCAGAACATGGTCCAGCAGCCGGTCTTTTTTCACCGCCATCAGGACACCAGATCCCACGCCGAAGACGATCGTTAAGATTATGCTGAAACCAGCCAGCTTTAACGAGATCGGGATCCGCTTCGCGAGCTGGTCCATGACACTTTTATTCGTGAAAAATGAGCGGCCCAGGTCGCCGTGCGCCAGACCGTCGACCCAGTTGAAATACTGGACTACCGCCGGCTGGTCCAGGCCCATTTTTGCCGCCATGGCATCATACTCCGCCTGCGTGTAGGATTCATTTCCATTTGGATTCAGCACCTGGTCCACCGGATCCCCCGGCGACATGATCCCAAGCGCAAAGGCAATGATACTGATTCCGACGAGTACCGGCAAGAGCATCAGCATTTTTTTCAGAATGTACTTTAAAAGTGCCATATGTGTTCCTTTCAAAAACAGCAGAACTGCCTTTTTCAGACAGTCCTGCCAAATTCATGTCTTATCTGCCTGACCGGCGGATATCTGACCCGCCGGATCGCTCTCAGATATTATTTTACCCAGGAAATTGTCGGAAGGCCGACACCGAAGGTCTTTCCTGCGTAGTGTGTGATCGCTTTGTTATGGATGTTAACGTTGATCTGGTAGCAGATCGGAACGCATGCGCTGTCATCGAAGAGTTCCTGCTGGATCTCATCATAGATCTTGCTGCGCTCTTCCACGTCAGCGATCGTCGGAGCTTTTGCAACGAGCTCATCGATCTTCTCGTTATAATAGTTGTAATTTAATGTCTTGTTGCTGTTTCCTTCGCTTGCGAAGTACTGCTTAAATGTGGAAGTCGGATCTGCGTTGTTGATTCCGAATACGGTGAGTGTCATGTCGTAGGTGCCTTCCTGCTGTCTCTCTTTATAGAGGGAGGAATCTACGATCTCGATGTTGATGTTGACGCCGAGTTCAGCGTAAACCTGCTTTAAATACTCTGCAACCGCCTTGCAGTTGTAGTCAGATGCAGTGCTGGAACGGATGATCATGGTCATGTCCACAGTTTTGTCGCCGAGAACCTCTTTTGCGAGGGCTTTTGCCTGCTCCATGTCATAAGTTCCCTGAATATCCAGATGGAATGTAGACTGGGTGCTCAAGAAGGAGTATGCCGGCTGTAAAAGTCCGCCATAGATCACGCTGCAGATGCTGTCGCGGTCTGTTGCGAGGTTGAATGCCTCTCTCATCCGCTTGTCCGCAAGGTACTCATTTTTATCGTTGAACATGATGTACTCGGTCATATGGCTCGGAGTGCTGTCCATCTCGAAGCTGGAGTCTGTGTCGCAGAGGTTCTTTGCAGCGTCCATGGTGATCGCGCCGTTGTCCGCAAGTCCCATAACTTCACCGGATTTTAATGCAGATACACGTGTCTCTGCATCCGGGATGCAGCGGATCTTGAAGGTCTTTACCTTGCCGTTCTCGCCGTAGTAATTGTCGTTTCTCTCAAGTGTCACATACTCGGACTCTACATGGTCAACGATCTTGTATGGGCCTGTACCGATCGCGTAGTCGGAGATCACGCCTGTCTCCTCGTCGAAGCAGTTCGGGCTGTACATCGGGCTGCCGTAGTCGGAAAGGACATACTCAAGCGTTGTGATCGGCTGTGTGAAGGTGAATTTTACGGTGAAATCATCGACTTTTTCCATCTTATCGAGGTTCGGGAGAGATTTCTCGATACTGAGTGTCGTATATGTGGAGGTAATTCCATGACCCCAACGCTCGATATTCTTTAAGCATACATCAGCATCAAACTGGACACCGTCTGTAAAATACGCGTCATCCCGCAGGTTGAATGTCCACTCGGTACAGTCATCGTTGTGCTCCCAGGATTTTGCGAGCCACGGATCGATCACGCCGCCGTTGTTCGCTGTGAGAGCTTCCCATACATAAGCGCCTTCCCAACAGTAGTAAGCGTCTCCGCTTCCCTGTACAGCGTCACGCGGAGTCGCAATAACGACCTCATCTGTCTCGTTTTTCTCTGTGTCTTCCGCTGCCTCAGCTGCTGTTGTTTCCTCCGCTGCACTTGTCGCTGCCGCTGCAATTGTCTCTGTCTTTTCTGTCTCTGCCGCACTGTTGTTCGCGCTGTTTCCGCATCCTGAGATTACGGATGCCGCCATTGCTGCCGCTAAGAGCAGACTTGCATGTTTCTTCTTCATGTTCTCCTCCAGGTTGTGTAAATATTGAATTGTTTTGCCTCCCGGCCTATCCTTATCTGTAACCGACCCGGTAATTGTACAGGGCTGATGGATAGCTGTATTTTATTTATAACTTCGGAGTTGGTATGGAGATGTTCCATCTGAGAATTTTCAAATACCGAAATGCATATGCATCAGAAAAAGATGTCCGCTGGAATCAGCCGACATATAAACGGTACGATCAATGCCTCGTGACCTGGAAATTTTCTTCCTGTACCAGCAGTCCGGCAGGTTTCCTGACTTACAGATCATCACACAAAACCGCCTTCCCAAAGCTTTCACGACAGTTTATCCAACTGTCCTTCTTCCTCAGTGACCGCGCTTTCGCGCATGGTCTTGTATTCCCTGCTCACAGTGACGAGATCGTACAGGCCTTCCACCTGTTTCCCTTTTACCTGCTGTCCGCCTGTTCTCATGAACTTTTTCACAGCGGCAGCAGCACCGGATGCCTCTTCGATTGTTATGGGAGATATTTTAGCATTACAGAAATTATTATGCAATAGGCTCTATAAAAAACGGGGACAGATTTTTTGATCCGTTCCCGTTTTATCCGTAATAACAGTATTTATAAGATTTTTAGCCGGTTTTTCACCCACAGAAACTACAGTTTCTGACTATGGTAGATCTCACCGTCCAGATCTTTCCAGACAACTACCCCATCCTGTAGGATCATGTAACTGTGCTCGCTCTCCGCTTTCGGAATCGACACGGAACCCGGATTCAGGTACAGGTTTCCGTCGCCGAACGATTCCCAGGCCGGGATGTGGGTATGTCCGTGGAGGAGAATGTCCCCTGGTTGAAGCGGAGGGAGCTGTTTTAAGTTAAAGTGGTGGCCATGGGCGGCGTAGATCAGGCGGTCCGCCGTTGGGATCACTGCGTAATCCGCGAGGATCGGGAATTCCAGAACCATCTGGTCCACTTCGGTATCACAGTTTCCGCGGACGCAGAAGATCCTGTTTTTCCGCTCATTTAACATTTTGATGACTTCCTTTGGGTCGTACTCTTTCGGGAGGTTGTTTCTCGGTCCGTGGTATAAAATATCGCCCAGAAGCAGGAGACGTTCCGCCTGCTCCCGGTCGAATGCCTCCAGCATCTTTTTGCAGTAGTACGCGGAGCCGTGGATGTCGGACGCGATCATGAGTTTTATCATTTCAGCAGATTCCTTTCCTTTTACAGATCAGCGCATCTATCTCCATGCTGCTCTTGCCTTCTTTAGATTTCATCGTTCCTGTCGTTTTTTTCAAGCACATGGACATGTTCTGTCACTGTTTTATTTAACAATTTCCACTCCAGATCCTTGTTCGTATGATGATACCGGAAGCCGCATTTTTCTGCCACGCGCTTCGATTTTTCATTCCCGTCAAAATATGCGTACCAGATTCGTTTCAGCCCCAGTTCTTCAAATCCGTACCGAATCAGCTCCTTTACCGCCTCCGGGATGATTCCCTGCCCCCAGTACGGAGTTCCCAGCCAGCAGCCGATCTCTCCCTCATCTTCTGGTACCGGCATATTGCATGCCTCGCCCACTGTAAGGCCTGCACAGCCCACCGGCTTTCCGGTGCTCTTTAAAACCACCGCATACGTTCCATCCGCCGATAAAACTTCCCGGATGATCTCTCTGCTGTTCTCCACACTCGTATGCATCGGCCATCCTGCTTCCGGACCGACCTGCGGGTCTTTTGCATATTCGTAGCAGCTCTCCGCATCGCTCTCCTTCCATGGTCTTAAAATCAGGCGTTCTGTCTGTAATTCCATCTTTATTTATCTCCCTTCCATTTTTTATACAGGTGATTCTCCGTTAATACTACCAGATCACCTTCATCAATCCCCTGCTCATAAAGCCAGTCATCTTCCTGACGGATCATCCTCTCGTTTTCCTTAGCGTCTTTCAGCCGGACGAAAACTGTTCTCTTTGCCCCTACAGGGCGTTCCTCACAGCCATAGTCATCCTCCTGAATCTGGAGAATGATGTATTCCTGTTCGTTTTTCATTTTACACACTCCCCTCATAATCTGGCTTTTCACTTAACTTTTTTATAAAACAATATTTTCCTTTTCCATGCCCTTTGACCGTTTCAATGATCTCTGCGCTTATCAATAACTTTATTACTTCTGATGCTCTGGTTGCTTTTAATCCTGTCAACAGCATTATATCTTTTCTTCCAAACGCTTCTGCTGTTCCGTATGCTTCATATATACGCAGAATATGGTCCACTGTTTTATCTGATAATCCAGGAATTATTTTTCCAATCTGTTTACGAATGTTCGCTTTTATACTCTTATCGTTCACTTTTTGCATTTCAATGTTCGCTTTTATACTCTCATCGTTCGCTTTTGGAGGAATCACAAACTTTCCGCTGATATGCATGACACGATTATGCAGTTCATTTTCTTCATTCAATAACAGATTTCGCAGAAATAGCTCTAAATACTCTGTTGTTTCATGAATCCCAATTTTAAAATTATTATAATTTGCCCGCACCAATGCATTTCTAAAATACCATGCATTCTCGGCAAATATATCATTGGTGGCATCAAATCCCAGCGTTCTTAAATACTTGATAAAAAATACTGCCGTCGTTCTGGTATTTCCTTCCTCAAAAATATGGATTTGCCATAACCTTGAGACAAACACTGCCAGATGATGAATTATTTCATTGATCGACAGACCTTTATAGCTGAATGTTCTTTCTTCGGAGAAGTCATATTCCAACGTATCACGGAGTTCAGATGCATTTCCATAAAGAACTGTTTCTCCGTCTAATACCCACTCTTTTTTTGTGATGTTATAATCCCTGATCTTTCCGGCGTGTCTGTAGATTCCAGTAAATAGTTTTTTATGAATCGAGATATATTCATTTGGAGTAAAACTAAAACCCGTTTCTGACAAGACCTTTACGATCCGGACAGAAACCTTATCCGCTTCCTCCGTTCTGTCTCCAGGATCCTGTTTTGGGTTTTCTTCATAGTAGCTATTTAAAAGCGAATTTACCTCATCAATTGAAATATCACCTTCGATATTCCGAATCGCAGTATCGATCAGATATTTTGACGTTTTCAGCCCATCTACTGCCTGCAGCCCAATTGCTGTCTGCCATGCATAGCCTTTTTCACGCTTATTCGGTTCTGATTCTCTTATATATTCTTTGAAAGGATCCTGATTCATTTTCATCTCCCAACTAATTACAGTGTAGGCATTTTTTCGTTAATAACGCTACCGTCTCCACATGTGTTGTCACTAACATAGGAACACACATCTTTTACCTCGTCTGCGATATGGGAACACAATTCTTTTGCCTTATCCCCTACGCTCTTTGTCTTGTCAAAACGCTGTTTTGCGTTTCCAACCTCGTTTCTAAATCCTGTTTTATATATAAAAGTAATTTTATAGGGATCTTTGTTTCCATCTTCATCATAGCCACCGACTATGACTTTTTCAATAATACTTTCAAAAATACCTCTGTCAAACTCTTGAAGCACTTCATTTTGTGATAATGCTTTCTTAAAATCCTCCACTCGTCGTTTCAGAGATACCTCATCTTCCATTTGTTGTTCCAGCATTTCTATATTCGCTCTTATGTCGGATAACTTTCTCTCATATCCAACATCTGTTTCTTCGTATATATCCTGTGAAACAATTCCTTCTAAGTATTTCTCCAAAAGTGCCTTCCGCTTCGTTTGAAGATTATCTGCACTTTTCTGATATTTCATAAGTTTATCTCTTGCAGTATCCTCACTCAAAGTTTTTTCAACTCTTGTAATAAATTCTTCTAATACATCTTTATTATCAGAACAAAGCATTTTATAGGATTCAATAAAAGCTTCTTCTATTACCTGTTCTGGTATTCCTTTACTATCCGGACAATATCTTTTGCCACTTTTCGTTGACTTTACACATTGCCATATTGTTTTCTTGTATTTTGAACTGCTATGCCATCTTCGTCTGGAAAGACTTGCTCCGCAGAAACCACATTCCAACATACAGCTAAATGCATACTGTCTGCTATATTTTTCTCGTTTCCCCGGTGTAGGGGATTTTCTTCCACCATTTCTGCGTTCTCTGATTTCCTGTGCTCTAGCAAAGGTTTCTTCTGAAACAATCGGCTCATGGTGATCTTTGATATAAAATCTATCTTCTTCTCCAAGATTTTCTAATCTTCTCTTTGAAATAGGATCGACCGTAAATGTCTTTCCCAGCAAAATATCGCCTTTGTATTTCTCATTGTTGATAATTCCCATTACGCTCGATGATGTCCAATCATTTCCCTTTATGGTCGTTATCCCCTGCTCGTTCAATTCTCTCGCAATCATGGTACTGCCTGCACCAGCAACATACCTATCAAAGATATATCTTACTACCTCAGCACCCTCTTCATTGATTGAAAGAGATTTTGTTTCAACATCATAATCATAACCTAGACAACCTTGAAATCCGACTAACTCCCCACGTTTCATTTTCATCTTCAAACCCTTTTTCACATAAGCCGAAGTATTCTCAACTTCCTGCTGTGCAACAGAGCTTAATATAGTCATAAGGAATTCGCCATCTTTCATGGTGTTTATCTTTTCTACTTCAAAATAAACTGCAATGCCTCTTTCCTTTAACATTCTGACATATTTTAATGTGTCCAATGTATTTCTGGCGAAACGTGGAAGACTTTTTGCAATAACCATATCAATCTTACCATCCATACAGTCTTGTATCAACCGTTGAAAATCTTCTCTTTTATCCACCTTTGTTCCTGTAATAGCTTTATCTGCATACACACCTGCAAATACCCATTGCTTATTATTCTGAATAAAATCAGTATAGTATTTAACCATTGAATTATAACTCTTTATCTGATCCTCATCATCTGTGCTTACACGACAATATGCAGCTACTCTCAGGCGGTCAACCTTCCTTACTTTGGAAGATTCGTCAAATGGATTATTGGCTTTAATAACTTCTACTTCCATATTTCCTCCTTTTGTGTTCCCACCGTAGTGTGCATAATTATTATATTGCAATACAGGCAGTAAGTCAAGTCGTAATATTGGATACCACACCATAATCTCTCATCAAGCGTTTCTTTATTTTTTCATATTCAAAATCATTGATTAGCTTCATACTCAACAGTTGCCTTAACATAGACAATTGCATACTGTATCTCAGCAACTTTTTCTTTTCTATAATATCCACCTCCAAATTCTATAGGCAGCACTTTATCTGCCCATGATAAACAGGAACCCATGCTCCTATCTCTCATCAGCAGATAACAAAAAATCCATACAGGTGACAGGTCATTACTCTGCCCACATCGGTATCGCACCGTCATCCAAATTGACCAGATTTCTCCGGAAGTATCATTATCAAAAATATGTATCTTTGCCCCGTGCAACTGCTGCACATTTTGCCAGACATCCCTCGCTACTTACCTTAACTTCAATACCAGATTTCAGTATTCCTTCGTATGAACCTTCTCTTATAAAAGAAAGCAGGTATCTCTTGGCGTGTCCGCATAGTGGCTCCACATATTCCACACGTCCTGTACGCATTTTTATATGAAATTGTCAAGGTACATTCTCAGGCTCCTGCCTGCATTTTGGATAAAATCAACTCTGGACTTATCAGCCCAAAAAGCACATAAGCACACTCCCGTCTGCTATGAACGGTGTTGTAAAAATTATGTGCTTTAGCGGAATGACAAGATTAGAGTTCCAGCTTATCCGGTCCATACTTGCAGATAATCTGAAATAAAACCTTCTTATGTATCCCCTCTGCCAGTTCATACATTTCCTGTAAAACTTTCAGCTCAAGAGTAGTCAGCGTATTCATGAATGGCTTATAATTCTCTCCCACAAAAATCCCACCATCGCCTCCCTGTTTTGTATAAATTGGAAAACCAAGAGATAAAGCCTGAATATCATTTTGTATTGTGCGAACCGTAACATGAAATTCGTCTGCCAGTTCTTTCGCCGTAATGCGGCGTCTGACAAGCAGAATATTTATGATTTCAGCTCTTCGATCTGCTGTATTCATGCTTTACCTCCTTTCTGTAAATTCTCCAATCTCATTGTAAAAAACGAACCGGAAAAAACCTTTCATATTAAAACAGGCTTTTTCCAGCAACCGCTTTTGACACAATCAATTCAACTTATCCCAAAATAAATACTCTTTTCTCTCCTGCTTTCTCTTATTGACTTTGCAGCTTCTGGTTGCTAAAATCTTTTATGGATAAAATCACAAATTCATAAAAAGACACACAAACTGCTATGGAGCTTCACGGGCATCTGATGCCTGCTGTGAGCCGTGGCAGTTTTTTTATTACCTATGCCGTTCTCCGAAGCCGGACAGCCGGACGCTGTCCATAAATGGGCGGTAACGCCCGTATGAGTTTTGGACAGGCTGCCTATGCAGCCTAAAACTCGCAAATTCCCTCTGGGCAATTTGCCAAAGATAGCAAGCACTGCCTGTGTTCCCTCACAGGCACCATTTTCCCAAGTTTCTTCCAAGTAAAAACTTGAGAAAATTGGCTTGCATGGGGCATATCCCCCTGACCCCTTTTGCACTCCAAAACCCAGCAATTACTCCACGGAAATTTCTGAATTTTTACGTTCAAAACCACACCGCCGGATACGGCATATCACAAAATCTTCTTTTCAAATAAGGAAGGGAAAGGACAAAGCAATGGCAAAAAGAGAAAGACAAAATGAATTGAAAATATATCTGAGCGATGATGAGCAGTACATCCTAGAACAGAAATGGAACGCCTCCAATATGAAAAGCAAATCCGCCTTTATCCGGCATCTGATTTTGTACGGATATGTCTATGATGTAAACTATGAACACCTACGAGAATACAATACAATCCTCTCTCGCATCGGAAACAATTTGAACCAGATTGCCAAGCGTATGAACGCCACGGGCAACGTCTATGAAGCCGATGTAAAAGAAGTAAAGGAGTTGATGAAACAGGTATGGCAATCACAAAAATCCATGCTATCCAAGCAACCGTCAATAAAGCAGTAGATTACATCTGCAACCCTGCAAAGACAGATGAAAACATCCTCATTTCTTCCTTTGGATGCAGTCCGGAAACTGCTGCTTTTGATTTCAAGTTCGCCCTGTCAAAAACCAATCAGGCAGACCCAAACAAAGCCTTCCATCTGATTCAGGCATTCATGCCCGGAGAAGTATCTTATAAGGAAGCTCATCAAATCGGCATAGAGCTTGCCGATAAACTTCTGGAAGGAAAATACTCTTACATTGTAGCCACCCACATTGACAAAGGACACGTTCATAACCACATCATTTTCTGTGCTGCAGATAACATCAATCATGAGAAATACCATGACTGTAAAAAGACCTACTATCACATCCGACATCTGAATGATGAGCTGTGTTCCGAGCATCAATTATCCGTCCTGCCACCAACTGACCAGCGTGGAAAAACATACAAGGAATGGCTCTCCAGTAAAAACAATTCCTCATGGAAAACCAGGCTCAAAAATGACATTGACGAAGCTATCCAAACTGTTGATACTTATGAGGACTTTCTTAACCTTATCCGTGCCAAAGGATATGAGATAAAAGGTGAAACCTTTGATGAAAAATCGTTAAAATATATCTCTTTCCGACCACTTGACCGTGAACAATTTATCCGTGGCAGAGCCAACTCTTTAGGTGCTGAATACACCAAAGAACGAATTAAGGAACGGATCGAAGCAAAGGAATTGATACAGCCTAAAAAGCGTATTCCATTTCCTACAAGAAAGAAGCAGCTTGTCAAAGATTTTTCTTCCCAAAAGCTTATTGACACCTCAGAAGAAAAGTTTGAACAAAATCTCGGTCTTAAAGCTTGGGCGGACATCCAAAACCTAAAGATTGCTGCCAGCAGTTACAGTGAAATAGGATCAATTGCTGAGTTGGAAAAGCAGCTTGCAGCCAAGTCGGTTCTTGCCAAAAATGCACGAAACAGTCTTGTTGAAACCGAGCATCAGTTAAAGGATTTAGGACAGATTTTGAAATATGCCGAACAATATCAGTCCAATCATATCTATCATGTCCGGTATCAGAAATCCAAAAATCCGGATGCTTACCTGCGAAGTCACGAAACAGAACTTCTACTCCATGACGGTGCAGAAAATATGTTGAAACGTCTTGGAATGAACCCTAAAACTCTTGATATTGACAAGCTTCGTAACGAATACAATTCATTGTATTCCAAGAAAGAAACCTTACAGAAAACCTATAAATCTGCGGAGAAAGAAATCAATGCTCTCAATAGAAAATTAGATAATCTGAATCAATATCTTAACCGTAGTTCGTCAGTTCAGCAGACTAATGACAGAAAAATGGAAAAGGACAAAACTACTCGCTGATTTTGCCCATCAAAAAAGGTGTATCGCATTGAAGTTTTTCACTTCGTTACGATACACCTTGATATGTGTAGTAAGCTCTTGCTGCTTTTTATACTGATATTCATTTTTTCTCGTATTTTCCACCTTCGTTTTATCATGTACTGTACTCCATATTCGCTCTGTATTCTAACGCAATTCACTCCTGTCGATGTGTAATGTAAACTACTATCGAGGTGAATTACAATGCAGGATATAAAACAAAATCTTGCCAACGCAGTACGTGAAGCCCGTACAGAACTCGGTCTTTCACAGGAAAAGCTGGCAGAAATTCTTAATCTAGATCAACGCACTATATTGAACATCGAAGCCGGACGTGGTAATCCGAAATTTGAGAAACTGTATCCATTGATTACATATCTTAAGATACCAGCAGATAAGATTTTCTATCCGGATAGCAACGACCAGAAGCCAAATCTTCAGAAGCTCTTTACCTTAATAAATGATTGCACGGAACAGGAAGCAAATGATTTGTTACCTATGGTTCGTTATTTGCTTGAATTACTGCGAAAACAAGATAACCCTACTCTTTGATAAACCAATAGAATCTATTTGACACTATTGGTTTTCTTATTTTCAATTATTTTTACTTATATTTTTTCTCCTCTCTAAAATCTTACTTGTGTAATATTTTAATTATTACACAAGTAAGATTTTAAATCAACCTGTTTGTTTTAATTGACAGCAGAAAAATTAGAACTTATAATATTTTTATTACAACCGTAAGATTTTAGGAGGGATTTTAAATGAGTGACTTGCCGCAGATTTCCGAAGCTGAATATGAAGTTATGAAAATCGTATGGAAACATGCTCCAATTAACACCAATGAAATAACAGAAAAATTACTGCAGTCCACAAGCTGGAGTCCTAAAACGATACAAACACTTATTAAACGTCTTGTTACTAAAGGTGTACTCACTTATGAAAAACAAAGTCGTGTTTTCGTTTATACTCCATTAGTAAAAGAAAGTGAATATATTTGCCAAGAAAGTAATTCCTTTCTTAATCGTTATTATGACGGGGATATTACAGCTATGTTATCTGCATACATAGAAAATGACAAACTGACAGAACCAGAAATAGAAACGCTTCGCTCTCTTCTATCCAAGAGAGGAAAAAAAGGAGGCGATTAACATGGCTAATTTCATGATACGCTTTTTCTTATGCAATGTATTGATCAGCGGTATCATCGGAATTCTTTTGATAGCCAAATGGGTATTCAGAAACAACTTGTCCAGCCGGATGCAGTATAATCTGTGGTTGCTGTTACTCGGACTTTTAGCAGTACCTTTTATGCCCTTCCGTCTAGTTAGTTTCCCGCAAATTTTCTCATGGCTCAGTAGCGTACAAAACTCCACCACTTCTCATGCCGATGTTGGTACAAATAATGTTATGAATACCGATTTATCTGGTACTACAAATTGGATGAATGACTTTGCCCTTTCTGTAAACCATGACACATCATCCGTTACCGGGTACATTTTATTGAGTATATGGATTGTGGGAATGCTTGTGATGATGATATTGGTAATCAAATCTTCTCTTCGTTTACGCACTATAAAGAGATCTGCACTTCCCCTTCAGAATCCGAAAGTTCGCAGACTGTATAACAGATGTTTGAATGAGATGAAAATAATAAGGAATATTCCTGTGTACAGTACCGCTTTTTTGAAATCACCTATTATCGTAGGATTTTTGAAGCCATGTATTTATCTTCCAATTCATTTAATCTCAGATTATCACGAATCTGATATGAGATATATGCTATTACATGAACTGCAACACTACAGACATAAGGATGCCATTGCCAATTATCTTATGAACTTTGCCGGAGTGCTTTATTGGTTTAACCCCTTTGTCTGGTTTGCGCTAAGAGAAATGCGTAATGACAGAGAAATTGCCTGTGACACTTCTGTTCTGAAAATGTTGCAAGAAGACGATTATGAGAATTATGGAAATACGCTGATTAACTTTATAGAAAAGGTCTCCATTACTCCTTTTCCGTTTGCTGCCAGCCTTAGCGGAAACATGAAACAAATGAAGCGTCGCATTATCAACATTGCCTCTTATGAGAAACCAACGTTTTGCAAGAAATTAAAAGGCATGACTGCTTTTATACTGACCACAGTTCTAATAATGGGACTTACACCTTTTATTTCTACATATGCAGCGGACGAAAGTCGCTACCAATGGGAATCTTCCTCAGAAAATATTTCATATGTAGATTTTTCTAAATACTTTGGAAAATACGAAGGAAGCTTTGTTTTATACGATCTTAGAAATGATGTCTGGAGCATACATGATATAGAACATGCTACGCTACGAGTTGCACCGGATTCCACTTACAAGATATATGATGCTTTATTTGGATTGGAAGAAGGTGTCATTACACCACAGGATTCTTTTATTGCATGGAATGGAGAAAACTATCCGTTTGAAGCATGGAACGCTGATCAGACCTTGCAGTCTGCTATGGCTTCATCTGTGAACTGGTACTTCCAATCAGTGGACGAACAACTTGGTACTACTTCCATTTACGATTATATCAAGGAAATCGGATATGGTAATAAGAACATGAGCGGTGATTTCTCCACTTATTGGATGGAATCTTCCTTGAAGATTTCCCCAATAGAGCAGGTCGAACTTCTAACCAGGCTGCAGAATAACAGCCTTGGCTTCGCCCCTGAAAATATCAATGCAGTAAAAGATGCCATATGCCTTTCCTCTTCCGATGCCGGAACATTCTACGGAAAGACCGGAACCGGACGAGTAAACGGACAAGATGTGAACGGTTGGTTTATAGGCTATATCGAAACTGCAGATAATACATACTTTTTTGCTACCAACATTGGTGCAGACAGCGATGCTACCGGAGGCAACGCAACTGAAATAACCATGTCTATCTTGTCAGACATGAATATCTGGAAATAAAAATATCGGGTAAAGGTCATAGTTATAATCCTTTGCCCGTTTTTTTATTTTCACTTTATGCATAAAAGCGTTTCAACTATCCAGTTCTATACGTCAAGAATTAGATTTATTATTGATGTATTCTACAATTTCTCCAATAAAAAAAGATATCAATGTCCCAATTGAAACAAACAAACTATCTCTATCACCTAATGATTCAATGAAGATTGAAAATGTAAACGTAAAGTTACTATACATATAATCATAAAAAACGTATTTCAGAGAACCTATCAAGAGCATCAACCCGAAAGAAATTAATGCATATATTAGGCACAGCAAAAAGCTAATGTCAATGCTGCGTTTGACAATGATTTTTCCCATAAAAAAACCTAAAATAAAAACCCCAATATCAATATATGTATATATAATTAAAAAACCCAAATAGGCTAAGGCCGCATTATATTTGGGAAATAAATAAAAACAAAGAAAATAAGCCAAAGCCACACATACAAAATATACGAGCCTATGAAACTTTTTCTGTAAAATAACCTAAGTAAGG
>NZ_QWGI01000031.1:0-33196 GCF_003435125.1 Clostridium sp. AM25-23AC
ACGGCTGAGAAGCATGTGACTTTAGTCATGTGAGGTTCACAGGGGACGGGACGATTGTAGAAAATTTCGGCATACGTATCATATTGCTCCAGCCCGGTGAGGATCGTATTGGCGATATCCGCCTGGAATGTCAGGATATTTCTTTCTAAGTCTGCTGCTTTGTCCGCAGCTTCCGAAGTGTTGAAATCTGTTTTCCCAGAGGATTGTATGCCCTTGGCTCTGCCGGGGGCTTTTTCTTTTATCAGAGCTGCTTTTTGGACGGCCTCCTGTGCTTCATCCGGGTCTTCATCGAGGAGAGAGGAAAGCTCCAGACAAAGCAGAGAAAGCAGTTCCTGCCGTTCTGATCGTGTTTTTACGCCATTGATCCAGTATGTACAAAGCCATTCCATATACAGATCAGGATAGAAGAAATAGTATTCGATATGGTTGTAGGTTCTGGTGTAGGTCCAGACTACCTTCATAACCTCCTCGGGGAGATGATTTCTCAATTTATCCCAAAGAAGCTGGACAAAATGAGTGATCAGTGCCAGATCTTTCTCGGCCAGATACTCATTATAAAAATCTTCATCGTCAAACCAGGAGGCATAATAATGGTCTTCGACGATTGCCTGCAGAGTGTACAGATAAAAGATAGCCCAGGGATAGAGGACTTCAACATTAAAATAGAGGTTTCCGGACTTATATTTATTGCGTTCTTTCTGAAGGGACTGACTGTCAACGGAAAAGATGCAGGATGCCAGCTGCCCTATATTTTCGTAGTTATTATCGACGGATTCAATATTTCGATCTCCCTGATAGGCATGGCGGATATCGTAGCAGAGCCCGAGAATATTTTCGTAACAGGAAGAGGATTCGACATCATCCTGATGTGCAAAGTAGAAACGGAGGTAATCGCTGAGCGCACTGTGAAGCGCGTTCAGATCCTCATAATCCCCGTGTATTCAATGTGAACTTTCTAAAATATTAACGTTCATTCCGGAATATACTTGTTTTAAGCTATTTGCAGTATGCTTGAAAGTGTTTTTGAAAGTTGATTAACTCTCAAATTTTTTATTGCTTGTGGGACTTTTTGTAGTAAAGATCAAGCGTAAGCGTTTACAAATAAAATGTGTGCCTAAAAATTTTGGGGCTAGGATGGTGAGGTGAGGGGCGGACATTGTTGCACACTCCAGGGACAAATTATATAATGATTTTAGAAAGCGTTTGAAGAAGAGCGAGGAAACAGATACTAAGTATAAAAATAAATAATCGAAGAGCAGAAGTGAGGATGAGTCTATGAATAATAATAGTAAGGAAGAGCTGAAAGCGGATCTGTATATGCTTTCGTGCATTAGAAAAATTGAGAAAGTATTTTCCTGTCGGCTTATGGATGTAACTGCGGGAAAGGAAATGAATTTAATCGACTTCTTCTTGTGCCTTGCGAAGAAAAATTACTTATCGGAGAGTGTGCTGCCTCTGCTGAATATAAAGTTAATGTAGCTTGTAAAAACAACAGTGCCTTGCAGTGATGATACTGAGAGCATAGCGAGAGAAAAAATTCTTATGCGTGCGAAAACTTGTGCGCTGGCAGCAGAACTTCAAAAAATGGTGGAACATGTTCCGGCAGTTGAAGAGTGGAGAAGGATAAAAATGAGTTTATGGAGATTCGGGAGGTGAAATGGTAACAAAAGAAAGTAAAAAACTTCAATTTTTTTCCATTTTTTCGTCACAAATCCAATTTTATTACGTTTATATTAGTAGAACATGTTGATCAGACCGGAATTTTTCCGAAAAAACGTGGTCGTTTGCCAGAGAAATGAGCTGAAAACGGAAAACGGAAAACGGCAGACGGCGGCAGAACTTTGGTGAAATTCTGGTTAAAACCCTAAAGAACCGGAATACAGGTTTATTTGAACCGATAGGCGGATGTGGTCCTACGAATATGACGAATGGAGGAGGAATGAATATGGTCGTGTCAAAGAATTACAAAATCAAAGAGCAGAATGGAATGTATTATATTGTTCCGTCAAGCGTTCCGGGATGCCCGCAGTGCGGTGGAGAGATGAAGATCCGTGACAGCAAGAGGCGGAAGGTGATTTTTGCGGATGGTACGGTGGATACATTTGTTTTGCGGCGATACAAGTGTACGGTGTGTGGGCGTGTTCATCTGGAACTCCCGGACATTATGGTTCCTCATAAGCATTATTCGAGGTCGGCGATCATCGATACGATAAATGGTGAGAGAAACTGTTCCGCGGAGCAGTCGACGATTTACCGCTGGAACCGGGAAAAGATGCAGCTTGAACGTCTGCTGGTTCAGGTGGAAGATAAGAGTCCGGAAGCAAAGCGGACTGACGGCGATAATAACTGCAGGTGCGCAGGAAATTAAATATGAAAAAGCGGCAGGTGAAATACCTGCAAAAGGGGAAATGAAAAAGCGGCAGGTGAAATATCCGAAAAGGGGAAATGAAAAAGCGGCAGGTGAACTGCCTGTAAAGGGGAAAATGAAAAAGCAGCAGGCGGATGCCTGTAATTTGTGTGATCAGTGATTATGATGGCCGGTCAGTCAGAAATGGCTGACTGGCGTTTTTGATTGCCATGTATCCGAAAAAATGTCAGAAGAAGATTCTGTCAGTTCATAGAAAACAATGATTGAAACAGAGCACAGAATCCGTGCATAAGCTGAAAAATTGGCCATTCGCGCGTCGTATACCTGACCGTGACCGAACGTGGAACATATATAGTCCGAATATGGGCAATATACAAATAGTGTCAATGTATGTTATATAGAAGACATCAGAGTAACTGTTTGTCAGATTTGCGGATATTTTGCGGGCTGAAAAGTGTGTTGGGCTGATATGCACGGAGGATAAAATGATAAGTTACAATCGCTTGTGGGAGACCATGGAGAAGAGAAAGATCAGTCAATATCGGTTGATCAAGGAGTTTGGCTTAAGCTCCGGCCAGATGAGCCGTCTGAAGAAGAATACATATGTTTCGACGCATACGTTGGAGACGCTCTGCCGGATCCTGGACTGCCGGATCGAGGATGTGATGGAGGTTTCTTTCGAGGACGAGGAGAAGGAAAATAAGGCGAATTGACACTGATCTTTACCGGAAAAGAGTTCCGATAAAGACCAGATATTTTTACGATTCTTTTTCCACGCGGTCAAATGAGATGCGGACGATGTCCGCAACGCTGCAGTTTAAGATCCGGCACAGAGTTTCCAGAGTATGTGTGGATACATGTTCATTTTTACGGATCCGATGGAGCTGGCCGGAGCTGAAATGATAGCTGCGGATCAGGCGGTACTGGTTGATGCCTTTTGACTTTAAGGTGTTCCAGAGCGGGCTGTAATCGATCATGAGAAACGCCTCCTTTCCTTATATAATGCGGCAGAAGTTCTGCCATAGTAAAGAATAAAAGATATTTAGGGGAATTTGTGGAAATATAAGGAAAAACAGGTCGAATCTTGCGGATGTTGGCAGGAAATACAAATGAGAAAATAGAAAATGTATCGCTGGTGAGCAGGCGTGGAAACCGAAAGAGAAGAATTTAGGCGGTTTCTGCCGGATTACGAGTCTATGGATTGAACGGGTCAGCCTGGAATGTCCTGGAAATAACGGCGAGAGATGAGACAAAGGAGAAAACGGTATGGTTAAATATACAAGGTTATGGGAGACAATGCAGAGAAAAGGCATCAGCCAGTATCGCCTGATCAAGACATATGGAATCAGCAATGGTCAGTTGAACAGGCTGCGGAAGAATTTATATATTTCGACGCATACCGTGGAGACTTTATGCAGAATTCTGGACTGCCGCGTGGAGGATGTGATGGAGATCGTGTTCGATGAGAGCGACGAGCTTTTATGGTCTCCGGGACTGGAAGAGGAGCGGCAGAAGCAGGAGGAGCTGGAGAAGAAAAAGAAGAGGCAGGGACAGTAAAGCTCCTGTGTGGCAAAATTTGGTGCATAACAGATTGCGGAAATGCAGCTGTTTGCGATATCGTGAGCAGAATCCGGCTGTGAAACAGAAAAATGAAGTACGGCGGTACCTGAAATAAGTTGCCAATATTCTTTTTAACAGGTATACTGGATAGGAATGCATGATTTCGTTATAGAACATTCGTGAAAAACCTGTTATCGGCAGGTTTTGCGGATGAGGTCTGCACATTTGCTGCGCTGACCATGATAGAACGCAGGCGTGCAGGAAATAATAGAGAATATCGGAGGAACTTAAAGATGACAGGACGCAATGTTGGAAAGACATGCCGCACACATTACAGAGGTACTTTTAACGATGGTACACAGTTTGACTCTTCCTACGACCGCGGCGAGCCGTTAGAGTTTGTATGTGGCGCTGGACAGATGATCAAGGGATTTGACGCGGCTGTTGCGGATATGGAGGTCGGTGAGATCAAGGAGATCCACCTGATGCCGGAGGAAGCTTACGGAATGCCGAATCCGAATATGATCCTCACACTCGAGATCGCAAATCTCCCGGGTTCCGAGGACCTTGAGGTTGGACAGCAGGTATACCTCACAAACCAGAGCGGCCAGCCGTTCCCGGTGAAGGTTACCGCGAAGGACGAGAAGATGATCACTCTTGACGCGAACCATGAGATGGCGGGGAAAGAGCTGAACTTCAAGATTGAACTGGTTGAAGTAAAATAGGAATAATCCCGACATTTTTCCACATACTACCCATAAGTCACACGATATGGAAGTAGTGGTATGCAGGAGGAATAGACGTTATGAAAGCTACGGGAATTGTAAGAAGAATTGATGACCTCGGACGTGTGGTGGTTCCGAAGGAGATCAGGCGGACACTTCGTTTGCGCGAAGGAACGCCGTTAGAGATCTTCACGGACCGTGAGGGGGAGATCATTCTGAAGAAGTACTCGCCGATGATGGAACTGAATGCGTTTGCAGGGCAGTATGCAGACGCGATGGCGCAGTCGACAGGGCTTATGGTCTGCATCACGGACCGGGACCAGGTGGTCGCGGCGGCCGGCGGGGCGAAAAAGGACTTTTTCCAGAAGCCTATCAGCCGGGCGCTGGAGCATGTGATCCAGGAGCGGATGACGGTGCAGGCGGGAAAGGATGAGCGGGCGTTCACGCCTGTGACGGACGATGACAGCGAGGGAATCACTGCGCAGGTGATCACTCCGATCATCTGTGAAGGTGACGCGATCGGGTCGGTCATTGTGATGAGCAGGGAGCCGAGGGCGAAGTTCGCGGATGCAGAGGTGCGTTTGGCGGCGACGGCGGCGGGATTCCTGGGACGGCAGATGGAGAGCTGAGAATTGAGGCTGGGCGAGATTTGAAACAGCAGTAAAAATGTTGAGAAAATATGCCTGGTAAGATAAAAAACGAAAAAAGTCCACATGATGATATTTTAGAAGAGATCACTTCAATAAATATTATCATGTGGACTTTGACTTTTATTTACAACGAATCAAAAAACGATCGTAACTGTTCAGTAGGTCTGCGCACTTGCTGCGCTGACCGTAAGAAAACATAGGCTGGAGGGCAAAAATCCCATCAGCGAAGCTGATCTGGAATGGATTTTTGCGTGTAACTATGAAGGTACTGAATAGTTACAAACGATCTAAATAAAAGGCATTATGCAAATGCACATTTCTAATTGCCATGCATCCGGAAGAAGCTGCCGGTGGCGGTTCCGCAGGTGAACAGTGTATCCAGACTATGTTCATGCGGGCAGACTTTTCGGATTCTGACATTCTTTATACACGTAATTATTCGGTCTACGCTAGTTTGGGCTGAAAGAACTTTATTTCCCAGTCTGCTTCTTCGAATTCCCATAGATATACACCATGATCGAAGCAATCGCAACCAATGCGCCGCCGAGGATCGAGGTGGATTTTACAGGCTCGCCGAGGATCGCTGCGCCGAGAACGATGCTGAACAGGATTCCGGAGTAGTTGTAGATACTGATCTCGGATGCCGGGGCGAAGCGGTAAGCGTAGGTGATGAATACCTGGCCCAGGGAGCCGAAGAGGCTGATCAGCATGAGCAGCATAAACTGATGCGGGTCTGGCATAACGAAATTGCTGATGACGAACGGCAGGGAACCGAACACGCTGAAGGTTGAAAAGTGCATGATAACGGTGATTCCGTCGACTTTTCCCTTAAAGTAGCCGAGAAACGTGTACGCAACGCCGGATGTGATGGCGGAGAGCAGCGCGACTACCAGCGGAAATGGGTCGGACTGGAAGCTCGGACGGAATACGATAAATGCGCCGATAACGGACAGTGCCAGCGCCGGGATCTGGATCGGGGAAAGCTTCTCCTTCATAAACACAGCAGCCAGCAGTGTGACAAAGATCGGGGAGAGCTTATTTAATACGGTGACATCTCCCTGTGCAGCATGGCTGGAGGCGTAGAACAGCGTGATCAGGCCCAGAAATCCGAAGAAAGAGCGGCCGAACAGGTACGGCTGGTATTTTTTCGGGCCGTAGTAGGAACCACGTTTTTTACGGATGATGAAAAAGGAAACGATCAGGATGAAGAGATTGCGGACGCAGATCTGCTCCATCGTTGGAATTTCGCGGCTCATACGGACAACGACCTGCATGGAGGCGAAAGAAAGCGCGGACAGGATCATAAAGAGGATGCCCTTTTGTTTTTGTGTGATATTCATGATGTCCTCCTGTGAAATTGTAATCGAGGAATAGCTCAATTAGAGTGATGATATGTCAAAAGACACGACAATTAAGAGTATAACTTTTTTTCATGGAATCGTCAATTGGTGCAAATATGTAGAAAAAATAAAAGATTTCAGGAGGACAAGTGGAGTATGTTTGGTGCGGATTAAATTGGAACAAATGGACGGTGATGGATTGCAGTTAAAAAACAGAATGCATATTGCCAGAGAAATAGAATCCAGTTACAATGATAGTAGAAAATAGTATTTAAAACTGTTGGCGGAGAGCGTAGGCGGAACCGACGGGGAGAGGACCGGGCGATCGTCAGAGGCTCGAAACAGCAGAAAAATGAATGAAAACGGATAAGGTGAGGAAATACTATGTATACATTCGAGGACTTAAAGCAGATCATGAAGACACTGCGTGCGGAGGATGGCTGTCCATGGGACCGGGCGCAGGATCATGACACGTTGAAAAAGCATCTCGTGGAGGAATGCGCGGAGGTGCTGGAGGCGATCGATGCTCATGACACGGAAAATCTCTGCGAGGAGCTGGGGGATGTCCTGTTCCAGGTCATGTTCCACAGTGAGATCGAGGCGGAGCAGGGAAATTTTACCGTGGATGATGTGGTGAACGGCATCTGCGAGAAGATGATCCGCCGCCATCCACGGGTCTTCGGAGGCGAGATTCCGGAGGTGGAGAACGAGAAGGACCTCTGGGAAGCGATCAAGAAACAGGAGCGGGAGGAAAAGAAAAAACGGGCCGCCGCACACTGACGAAAAGTGCGCAAAAACACGGCAAAAACGGGCAAAAATCCTTGACAAAGAATGCAGAAACATATATAAATGTAAGAGTGCAATGCAAAGGTCCTTCGGGCAGGCTTTGTCCGCAGGTTTGAAATGAATTTTAGGAGGAAATAAAACAAATGAACAAGACAGAATTAATCGCAGCAGTTGCTGAGCAGGCAGAACTCTCCAAGAAAGATGCTGAGAAGGCACTGAAGGCTTTCACAGATGTTATTGCAGCAGAGTTAGTTAAAGGTGAGAAGGTACAGTTAGTTGGCTTCGGAACATTCGAGGTATCCGAGAGAGAGGCTAGAGAGGGAAGAAACCCGCTTACAGGCGAGAAGATCACGATCGCAGCTTCCAAGAACCCGAAATTCAAAGCTGGTAAGGCTTTAAAGGATATGGTTAACGCTTAATTCTGTTTAGAATGATAAAAGTGGCTGTGTAGGCAGCACGTGTTTGGATCCCCTCCGTGATATGCGTATTGCGGAGGGGGAAATTGTTTCCGGGGTTCGCCTGGACAGGCGGGCAGCAGGAAGTCCGGCGGCGATGGTGCCGCAGAAAAGGAGCAAGTTATGCGTTTAGACAAATATCTGAAGGTATCCCGTATCATCAAGCGCAGAACCGTGGCAAACGAGGCGTGCGACAGTGGCCGTGTGATGCTGAATGATAAGATTGCGAGAGCCAGCGCGGAAGTTAAGGTCGGAGATGTGATTGAGGTGGCATTTGGAACAAAAGCCGTCAAGGTCCGTGTGACGAGCGTGCAGGAGACGATCCGCAAGGAAGATACGAAGGAAATGTTTGAATATATTTAGGAAAAACCTCACAGTAAAAAACTGATGAGGTTTTTTATGTAAGGCGCGAGTTTCCGTTATGGCAAGTGTGATCGCATACTACATTTGCAAGCGGTTAGACGGAAACGACAGTGGCAATTAGCCCAAATGAAAACCCCAGAGAATGGCCTCTCTGGGGTTTTCGCTTGTGAATTACAGCATAAAAATTTTTTTACTTCATATATTTAAAACATATTTACATATACAGGAGGTTTTTATGGAAGAGAATCCGGGAATGGCGCATAAGATCGTTTTGAATAATCGGAATCAGGGAAATCTCACGGGGATCCTGGATGTGATCTCCTTTGACGAGAACACCATCGTGCTGGACACGGACATGGGACTTCTGACCATCAAGGGAAAAGACCTCCATGTAAACCGGCTGAGTCTGGAAAAAGGTGAGATCGATATTGAGGGCAGGACGGACAGCCTTGTGTATTCGGCGGGCGGCGGCGCGAAGAGCGGGGAATCATTTTTTGCAAAATTATTTAAGTAGTGGAAAAGCAGTGATGAAAGAGTTCATGAGGAAAAATCCAGGTAACCGCAGAAAATAGATCATGTGACGAAAAATGAGACCATGAAAGAGAAAATAAGCAGGAAATTTAAACTCGGAGGTGCCTTGTGAGTCCCTATCTTACTCTGGAAGTCCGCCTGGTTGGCATGAGTACGGTGCTCGGCTTTATTTTGATGGCGAGTTATGACTTTTTGCGGCTATTCCGCTTTTTTGTTCCCCATGGGCGGCTGTGGACGGGGATCGAGGATTTTTTTTACTGGATCTATGCGGCTGTCATGACGTTTCTTCTGCTGTTTTACGAGAACAGCGGTATTGTTCGGGCGTACATCATTGCGTGTGTGTTTTTCGGCATGATTTTTTATGATAAAATCATTAGCCGGAATGTGTTTCAGCTATTGAAAAAGCTGAAAAAATGGTATAAGATTAAAAGATAGAATCGTTTTGTTGGTTAGAACGGGAGGGAAAATCCAGAAGGAAGCGAGAAATCATGGGAGAAAACCGGAACAGACGAAATAAAAGAAAATCGAAAAACAGTCTGAGCAACCGGATGGCGTTAATTGGAATCACGGTGGTCGTAGCGAGTCTTGCTGTGGTAGTCCATATCGGCGGCGCTTCCCTGAGAGAACGCGATCTGGAATATCAGGCGCGGGAACAGGCGCTTGAGAAGTCCCTCGCGAAGGAAGAGGCGAGAGCCGCGGAACTCGAGGAGTACCGCGTGTATGTTCAGACGAAGCAGTATATTGAGAAGGTCGCGAAAGAGAAACTGGGGCTTGTAAATAAGGATGAAATTCTGTTTAAGGCCGATGAATCAAGCTAGGGCGAATCATGTCACTAACTTTTAAAAATTAAATACGGGAATCCGACAAATATTTCCCGCCTGCCTGCATATAATAAAATGGCGTATTCTGCGCCGTTAAAGCTGGTCATGGAGATCGGAACGGTCTTTGTGACAGGGTACGCAGGTTAGGAGGGATTTTTGTGTTTGGAAATCGTGAGGTACATAGAAAGCTGTCCGGGACCGGGGGCTATGCGGCGGGGCGGCTTGCGGAGATATCTGAGTCATTAGGACAGCTTGCGAAGGTTATGAAAAATTCCGGCGAAGATCCCGGACTTTCCAGGGAGGACGGGATCGCGGCACTGGAATCGGCGGCGTCCATGGTCTGCGGGAGCTGCGACCGCTGTGGCATGAAACAGGAATGCCTGGAGGATCAGGACGGGGAGAACTATTTTCTCTATTATCTGCTTCGCTCTTTCGAGAAAAAGGGCGCTCTGGAATATCCGGACATGCCCAGGGAGTTCCTGGACCGGTGCCGGAAGAAAACGGATTATCTGCGGGAATTAAATAGAAGTCTTGGGCGGTCCACGATGAATCTCGCCTGGAAGAACCGGTTTCTGGAGAGCAGGGACGCGGTCATGCTGCAGTTTGAGGAGATGGCGGGGATCCTGGGGGAGTTCTCCGGGCAGATGGAGCAGGCGGCGGATGTGACGGAGGCGCTGGTTCCGGCGGTGCGGGCGGCATTTCGGAAACGGCGGATCGCCCTGGAGGACATGCTCGTTTTGAAATATGGGGATGGACGCCGGGAGGCATTCCTCACGGCACGGACAGGAAACGGACGGTGTGTGACTGTGAAGGACATGGCGGCGCTTTTTGGACAGGCTGTGGGGGCGGAATTTATCCCGGCGAGGAATGGGAAGACGCTGGTCACGAGAAAATCGTCCATGGTGCGTCTCATCGAAAAGGGAAGCTACCGGATCCTGTTTGGATGCGCGAAGACTCCGAAAGAGGGGGAAGAAGTCTCCGGTGATAATTATATGTTCCGGAACACGCTGCCGGGGCAGGTGGCGTTGAGTCTCTCCGACGGAATGGGGAGCGGACCGGCGGCTGGGGCTGACAGCGAGCAGGTCATGGAGCTGGCGGAGCAGCTTCTGGATACGGGATTTTCGGCGCGGTCTACGTTAAAGCTCATCAACACGGTGCTCCTGCTGAATGGCATGGGTGACCGGCCGGCGACGATGGATCTGGGACTTGTGAACCTCTATACGGGGGTGCTGGAGATGATGAAGCTCGGGGCGGCGGCATCGTTTTTACTGCCGGACCGGCGGGGCGGCGGCGAGGCGGAGGTCCTGGAGTCAGAAACAGTCCCGGCGGGAGTGCTGAACCCCGTGGAACCGGTGATGATATCGAGGAAGCTGTGGGACGGAGATAAGATCATTATGGTCAGTGACGGAGTCCTGGATGCTATGCCGGGAGTGGAGAAGGAGAAAGCGTTCCGGGAATTTCTGGATGGTCTGCCCGACGCGGGGGTGCAGGAGACGGCGGAGATGATCTTGACGTTTGCATTGTCGTTTGAGGGAGAGCCGCGGGATGATATGACGGTGCTGGTGGGCGGAATATACGGGTAAAGGTAATCACAAACGCACAAAGATTTTAGATATCACTACAGGAAAAACAGCGGAGAAGAAAATGGCAGGAAAAACAGCAGTGAAAACAGATGTAAAAGCGGGCAGATTTCGGCAGAAAGTTCTTAGCTTTATGAAGAAAAATCATATGACAGACCGGGGAGACAGCGTCCTGGCGGCAGTGTCGGGGGGCGCGGACTCGGTCTGCCTGCTTTTGCTTTTGCATGAGATGGCGGCGGAGCTTGGAATTAAAGTCTTTGCATTTCATATGAACCATGGGATCCGCGGAGCGGAGGCTGACCGGGATGAGCGGTTTGTGATGGAACTCTGTGAGCGGTTAAATATTCCTCTCACCGTGGCGCATGAGAAAGTGGAAGAATATGCAGCGGAACGTGGTTTATCGGGCGAAGAAGCAGGGCGGATCCTGAGATATCATCATTTGGGAGAGACTGCGGAAAAGTATCAATGCGCGAAGATCGCTGTCGCACATCATGAAGATGATGATGCGGAGACGGTGCTTTTGAATCTGTTCCGGGGAAGCGGACTTGCCGGACTTTCCGGGATCCGGCCGGTGCGGGAGAATATTATCCGGCCGTTATTATGTGTTTCACGGAAAGAAATTGAGGAATACTTAAATGAGCAGGAGCTTTCCTGGTGCGAAGACTCCACAAATAAGGAAAATGACTACACTCGGAACAAGATCCGAAATGAACTTCTGCCCTGGGTGACAGAGAATATAAACAGCCGGGCAGCAGAACATATTCTGGCGGTGTCGGAGTTTGCGGCGCAGGCAGACGCATATTTTGAGATGGAAGCAGAGAGAATTCTGGAAGAAAGCTGTTCAAAAAGAAGAGAAGAGGGGAAACAGCCAAATTCCAAAAATGCGGGGGAAGCAGATGGAAAAGAGCCTGGGACAGGTCAGAGCTCGAAGGTGGCAGAAAATGAGATGAAAATGTGTACAAAAATAAACACAGACATTTTCGATCCACAGCCCGAGATCCTGAAAACCTACATCGTCCGCCGCATGATCCTAAACGCCGCAGGGAAAGCGAAGGATATCACGGAACGCCATATCCGCTCCGTAATGGATCTCTCTGGTCCGGGTGGTGGGCATACTGTAGACCTGCCATATGGTCTCAAAGCGGTGCGTGGATATGAGACATTAGGGATCGTACAGAACAAAAATCCATCGCAAATGTCTGAGTCAGATCAGAAGCAGGAGAGAAAACCAGTTTTTGAAAATAAAATCAATCTGGAAACAGATATGGATGAGATTCTGGACCTGGGCGGAACACACATCCGCCTCCATGCCGTCCACCGGGAAAAAGAGCTGGAAATTCCGAAAAACCAGTATACGAAATGGTTTGACTATGATAAAATAAACGTTGGATTATCCATAAGATACAGGAAAAATGGGGATTATCTCACACTTTCCGGGGGTGGAAAAAAGAAGCTCCGCAGGTATATGATCGATGAAAAGATCCCGGAAAACGAGCGGGACCGGATCCCGGTCCTTGCAGATGGAGACCATGTATTATGGGTAGTCGGATACCGAATCAGTGATTATTATAAAATAACAGATGAGACTGAGCACATCCTGGAGGCGGAGGTGATCCTGCCTGGTGGGGGAGAGCCGGAAGGCAGCAGACAGGCAGGCATCTGGAATTGCAAAGGAGAAGACCATGGCTGATAAAATTCGTGTATTATTAAATGAAGAAGAAGTTGACAGGCGGATCAAAGAGATCGCGGAGCAGATCAACAAGGACTATGAGGGAAAAGCGGTTCATCTGATCTGTATCTTAAAGGGCGGTGTATTCTTTACCTGTGAGCTTGCAAAGCGCCTGACTGTCCCGGTTACACTGGACTTTATGTCCGTGTCCAGCTACGGCAGCGGCACAGAGTCCTCCGGCGTTGTAAAGATCATCAAAGATCTGGACCAGCCGCTTGAGGGAAAGAATGTCCTGATCGTGGAGGATATTATCGATTCCGGACGCACACTTGCGTACCTTATCGATATTTTACACAAGAGAAATCCGAACTCCATCCACTTATGCACTCTGCTTGACAAGCCGGAGCGCCGCGTAAAGAAACAGGTAAAAGTTGATTACACCTGCTTTACGATCCCGGATGAGTTCGTTGTAGGCTATGGCCTCGATTATGACCAGAAATACCGCAACCTTCCGTTCATCGGCGTTGTGGAGCAGCAGTAAGGAGGCACCCCAAGTTGAAACAGAACCAGCAGTTCCGCGGAATCGGTCTCGTCCTGCTTGTGATCGCGCTTATCACATTCGCGTCAAGCCTGACGAGCCAGGGGAGCTTATTCAGCCAGGAGATGACCCACCAGGAATTCATGGTGGCCGTGGAGAATAAGACCATCGAATCCGTAGACATCAATCAGAACCAGCAGCCGCCGACCGGAATCCTGGATATATTGCTGAAAAGCGGAGACCGGGCAGTTGTCGCAGTGTCCGATGTAAAAGAAGCAGAAAAACTTCTCCGGGAAAACTCTATCGACTATATTGTCGAGAATGTTCCGCAGGAGAATTACCTGATGTCCGTTATCATCCCGGTAGCATTGAGCGCTGTGGTCATCATGTTCATGTTTATGTTCATGAACGCGAGACTCGGCGGTGGCGGCGGCGGAAACTCCAAGATGATGAATTTTGGAAAGAGCCGCGCGAAGATGAGCCGGACAAATTCCGTGAACTTCTCAAAGGTCGCAGGTCTTGAGGAGGAGAAGGAAGAACTCGAAGAGATCGTTGATTTCTTGAAGAATCCGAAGAAATATACGGATGTGGGCGCGAGGATCCCGAAGGGAGTGATCCTTGTGGGCCCTCCGGGAACCGGTAAGACACTTCTCGCGAAGGCGGTTGCCGGTGAGGCCGGTGTCCCGTTCTTCTCCATCTCCGGATCGGACTTCGTAGAGATGTTCGTCGGTGTCGGCGCATCCCGTGTCCGCGACCTTTTCGAGGACGCAAAGAAGAACGCGCCGTGTATCGTCTTTATTGATGAGATCGATGCCGTTGCGAGACGCCGCGGTACCGGTATGGGCGGCGGACATGACGAGCGCGAGCAGACCTTAAACCAGCTCCTCGTTGAGATGGACGGTTTCGGCGTCAATGAAGGAATTATCGTTATGGCGGCGACAAACCGTGTAGATATTCTGGATCCGGCGATCTTGAGACCGGGCCGTTTTGACCGGAAGGTCGGAGTCGGAAAACCGGATATCCGCGGACGCGAGGAGATCTTAAAGGTCCACTCCAAGGAAAAGCCGCTGGGCGATGACGTAGATTTGACAAGAGTGGCACAGACCACAGCCGGATTTACCGGTGCGGATCTGGAAAACCTCTTAAATGAGGCGGCAATTCTCGCTGCAAAGCAGTCCCGCCGCTATATTCTCCAGGCTGATATCGATCAGGCATTCGTGAAGGTCGGAATCGGTGCGGAGAAGAAGAGCAAGGTGATCTCCGAGAAAGAGAAGAAGATCACGGCTTACCATGAGACGGGCCACGCGATCCTGTTCCATGAACTCCCGGATGTCGGTCCGGTCCACACGATCTCCATCATCCCGACCGGCATGGGCGCGGCTGGATACACGATGCCACTTCCGGAGAAGGATGAGATGTTCAACACGAAGAGTAAGATGTTAGAGACCATCATGGTTTCCCTTGGCGGACGGATCGCTGAGGAGATCATCTTCGGTGATGTGACCACCGGTGCCTCCCAGGACATCAAGCAGGCATCCGCGATCGCCCGGGCGATGGTGACCCAGTACGGTATGTCTGAGAAGCTCGGAATGATCAACTATGGCAGTGATGATGACGAGGTGTTCATCGGAAGAGATCTTGCGCATACGAGATCCTACGGCGAGCGTGTTGCCTCCGATATCGACAGCGAGGTAAAGCGGATCATCGACGAGTGCTATGCGAAGGCGAAACAGATCATTCTGGAGCATGAGGATATTCTCCATAAGTGTTCTGCGCTGCTGATCGAGAAAGAGAAGATCGGTCAGGCGGAGTTTGACCGTTTATTTACAGGTGCTGAGGAAAAGTCTGCAGCAACAGAATAAATTTCTGCGTTGGTGGTTCCCTGGGCAGCAGAAAAAGAAAGACTTAGAAATGCTTTGACGGGTCATTTTGAGTAAAACTTTAAAAACTTAAGCAGATCGACGTTTGTGCAAAAGAAATACAGCCAAACGTCGATTTTTTGCTTGAAATGATAAAAATGCATAAAGAAAAATGGGCCAGTGGCAAAATGAACAAAAAAATTTTTCATGTTTTTAAATGTTTGTGCACACTTATCCGGATTCCTATGCTATATTACTACACGTAACCCCCCAATACATTATATAGTTTTTGCTATACCCCATAAGAGACATAATACCTTTTCCGGAAGAAGGCCAGTGGTTCCCCCCGCTGGCTTTCTTTCTGTCCATTTTTAGACAAAAGACCTGGAATTTTTGCCGCAGTTCAGAGCGGCTGGTTTCAGGTCTTTCTATTTTCGGGTCTATCTATTTTCAGAAAAAAACGTGCAAACAGGTGTGCAATCCTGTATAATAACACTTGTGAGTGAAGTAAATGAAAACAGATATCAGTCATACGGCTGCGTGCTGACCGGGCAGCCGTTTCAGATCAGTAAGGGAGGCCATTCAAAATATGTTGAAGGCGGCACTTTTCAGTGATGGGACAAAAGAGTACCGCATTCCGGAAGAACCGGAGTGCGGGGAGCAGGTAACGATCAGGTTCCGGACCGGAGCCGGGGATGTGGATCATGTGTATGCGGTGGTCCGGGATGCCGTAAGCCGGGAAGAGGGCAGGCGGCTGGAACTTAAGAAAAAGGAATCCATCGGAAGATTTGATTTCTATGAGACAGAGATTTTAGTGGGGGAGACCCCGCTGCGATATGATTTTGAAGCGGTAAAGGGGAGCGAGGTCTGCCATTACAATCGTCTCGGCGTTCTGGAGGCCGGCGGCATGGATGCGCCTTTCGTGATCACACCGGGATTCCATGTACCGGAATGGGCGAAGGGTGCCCTGATGTACCAGATCTTCGTGGACCGGTTTAACAACGGCGATCCGACGAACGATGTTCTGGGGGACGAGTATGTCTACATCGGATTCCCGGTGACGAAGGTGGAAAAATGGGATGAGCGGCTTTCGGTTCTCGATGTGGATCGGTTTTACGGCGGTGATATTCAGGGGATCTGGGATAAGTTAGACTATCTTCAGAGTCTGAAGGTGGAGGTCCTCTATCTGAGTCCGGTGTTCGTGTCTCCGTCGAACCATAAGTACGACTGTCAGGATTACGAGCATATCGATCCGCATTACGGCGTGATCGTAAAGGATGAGGGCGGGCTTGTGACGGGGGACGCGTCGGACAACGGGAATGCGAAGCGGTATTCCGTGCGCACCTCTGACCGGGAAAATCTGGAGGCCAGCGATGAGTTCTTTGCCCGCTTTGTGCAGGAGGTCCATAAGAGGGGGATGCGGATCATCCTGGACGGCGTGTTCAACCACTGCGGTTCCTTCAATAAATGGATGGACCGGGAGAAGATCTATGAGAAGGACGGCGGGTATGAGCCGGGGGCTTACCTGACAGCGGACAGTCCGTACCGGGATTTCTTCCTGTTCGGAGATCAGGACGGATGGCCGGACAATGATTCCTACGAAGGCTGGTGGGGACATAACACGCTGCCGAAGTTAAATTACGAGGGATCCAAGAAGCTGTACCAGTATGTGCTGGACATCGCGAAACGCTGGCTCTCCCCGCCATACTCCATCGATGGCTGGAGACTTGACGTGGCGGCGGATCTCGGGCATTCACCGGAGATGAACCACCGGTTCTGGAGAGATTTCCGGAAGACGGTGAAGGAGGTGAACCCGGACGCGCTGATCCTGGCGGAACATTATGGGGACGCTTCAGACTGGCTTTCCGGGGATCAGTGGGACACGGTGATGAATTACGATGCGTTCATGGAGCCGATCTCCTGGTTCCTCACAGGCCTTGAGAAGCACAGCGAGCGGAAGGATGAGCACCTGCTCCACAACAGCCAGGCGTTTATGTGCTCCATGCTTTCCAGTATGAGCCGGATGCAGACGGGATCGCTATACGCGGCGATGAATGAGCTTTCGAACCACGATCACTCGAGATTCCTTACGAGAACGAACCGCATGGTGGGACGGCTTTATAAGCCGGAGGACGCTGAGAACGCAGAAAAAGGCATCAATTACGGAACATTCCGCTCCGGTGCCCTGATCCAGATGACATGGCCGGGGGCTCCGACGATCTATTACGGGGATGAGGCCGGTGTCTGCGGCTGGACAGATCCGGACAACCGGAGAACGTTCCCGTGGGGAAAGGAAGATCTGGAGCTCACGGAATTCCACCGGTATCTGACGGGGATCCGGAACAGGACTCCTGCGTTCAGGCGGGGCGCGTTTAAGTCGCTGTTGGCGGAGAACGGCATGATCGCTTACGGAAGGTTCGACGCAGACGAGCAGGGAGTCGTCGTGGTGAACAGCGAGGACTATGCACAGAGAGTCCGGATCCCGGTATGGGAAGCGGAGGTGACCGCAGATGCCATGGTCCGTGTGATGCTCACGGACGCGAAGCGCTACAATGTAGGAAGCCTGAAATACCCGGTGGTGGATGGTGTGATGGAAGTGGAGCTTCCGGGAAATGGAGCGATGATCTTTATCGCGCGGAGTTCTGGGCAGGATGATGAAAAAACTGCTTGATTTTTGAATTAATGTATGGTATCATTTTGAATTGTCAGAATGATATGGGCGGATTCCCGAGTGGCCAAAGGGGACAGACTGTAAATCTGCTGCAACTTGCTTCGGTGGTTCGAATCCACCTCCGCCCATTATTGATCCAGGGAGTTAGGGAATGAAAAGTCCCAGATTGGAATGAGCAGTTCTTGGCGAGCTGCGGAAAGCCCATCTCGGGAACTGCGTCCCCGAGATGTACGTTGATTTGTAAATACAAATCAACGCAAAAATTTAGAAAGAAAATTTCTTATGTGAGCAGGCTCCCAACGAAATTTTTTTCTAAATTTTTACTTTTCCTCTGTGCTTCCAAATTTATGCGCCCAGATAGCTCAGTTGGTAGAGCAGAGGACTGAAAATCCTCGTGTCGCTGGTTCGATTCCAGCTTTGGGCACTAGAGGTAATGGCAAAGTTGCCTCTCATTACTTATACGCGGGTGTAGTTCAATGGTAGAACACCAGCCTTCCAAGCTGGATACGTGGGTTCGATTCCCATCACCCGCTCTTCTTATGAATTGCCGGATCTCTGAATCTCAGAGGTCCGGTTTTTCTATATAATAATTGTGTCAGAATGTCAGAATACCCCATAAAAGCTGATACCCCACAGGAGGACACACATGAATTTACGCGAATATCTGAAAACCACCAACCTCATCACCGACGGCGCCTTCGGAACCTATTTTGCCGCAAAATACCAGACCCAGGATATCCCGGAGCTGGCAAATATTACTGCGACGGAGAAAGTAAAGAAGATCCACGAGGAATACCTGAATGCCGGAGCGAAATTTATCAGGACAAATACGTTTGCGTCAAACACAGAAACACTGCAGGAGGATTTTGCGGAAGTTGAGAAAAACATTCAGGCGGCGGTTGAGATCGCGAGAGACGCGGTAAACGGGAGAGATGCCTGGATCGCGGGAGATATCGGCCCGATTCCGGTGAATGGAGCGGAGGACGCGGCGGCAGCGGCGGACGAGTATTATCAGATCGCGAAGACCTTTGCGGAGTGCGGTGTCACAGTTCTGGATTTTGAGACATTCGCGGACCTCGACGGAATTCTCCCGGCGATCAAAAAGATCTGCGCGGAATATGAGATGTTTATCATGGTCTCCTTCTCTGTAAACCAGTTCGGCTACAGCGCGGCGGGACTCAGCGCGAAGCGCCTGTTAGCGGATGCGGCGGCTGTTCCGGAGATCGATGCGGTGGGCTTAAACTGCGGCGTAGGTCCGGCCCATATGCGCCAGATCCTGGAAAAGGCAGGATGTCCTGGGGATAAGTTCCTGCTTGCGATCCCGAATGCGGGATATCCGACACTGACAAGAAATAAGCTCCAGTTTGGCAACACACCGGCATACTTTGCGGAGAAGATGAAGGAACTTCAGGCGCTCGGCGCAGATATTCTCGGCGGATGTTGTGGAACGACCCCGGAATTTATCGGAGAAATGTCTTTATGGGACGGAATCTTAAACAAGATTGTCCTGGATACAGAGACGGATAATGGGGAGCAGACGGGACATGTCCAGAGACATGGATTCCTCTACGATGAAAACGGAGAGAGAAAACAGAAAAAGCTTATCGCGGTAGAACTTGCCCCGCCGTTTGATGCGGATGATGAGAAGCTTTTAGAATCTGCCCATCTTTTAAAGAATGCGGGCGTGGATGTTCTCACATTCCCGGATTCCCCGTCCGGACGTACGAGAGTCGATTCTGTCCTCATGGCGAGCAAGGTGCGTCAGGCCACAGGCCTTTCTGTGATGCCGCATATCTGCTGCCGTGACCGGAATGCCATCGCTATGCGGTCCCTGTTTTTGGGAGCCGCCATCAACGATATCCACAACTTCCTGATCATCACAGGAGATCCGATCCCGTCCACAGCGAGACAGACCGTAAAGGCGGTGTTCAACTCCGATTCCACCGGTCTCATGAAGATCGCAAAGGAGATGAATGAGGATGTCTTCGCGAAGAATCCACTGTGCTACGGCGGCGCCATCAACCAGGGAAGAAAGAATCTGGATGTGGAGATCGGACGTGTGAAGAAAAAGATGGAAGAGGGCGCGGAGTTCTTCCTGACCCAGCCGGTATTCACGAAGGAGGACGCGGCGAGACTGCGCCGGATCAAGGAGGAGACGGGCGCGAAGATCCTCTGCGGGATCATGCCGCTGATCAGCAGAAAGAACGCCATGTTCATGAAGAACGAGATCGCGGGTGTCAACGTGACGGACGAGATCGTTGCCAGATACCCGGAGAAAGCGAACCGCAAGGAAGGCGAGGCAGCGGGAATCCAGCTCGCGAAGGAAGTTATGAAGATGGTGGAAGACTTCGCGGACGGATATTATTTCTCATTCCCGTTCAACCGTGTATACATGTTACAGGACATTATGGGAAAATAAAGAACTGCAAAGATACAGATTGACAGCTTTTTTTCCTTATGTTATCATGTCAACCGTTGTATAAAATCGGAAACTCCTTGAAAATACAGGGATTTTCTTCCTATAGAAACAGTGACGGCACCCCGGCACCCGGAGACGGCCGTAAACGGAGAATAGAAAAAGAATGATTAAAACGATTACAGCCGCAGAGCTGATCAATGGAAGAACCTTTGACCGGACGATCATTGACATCCGTCCGGCGGAGGAATACAAAAAGGGGTCCATGGACGCCGCCTTAAATATCCCGGAGGACAAGCTGGTAGAATACCTGGAGAATCCGGAAGAGGCGGATCTGGAATCCGGCACCATCGGCGATGGAAAAGCCTGGGAAGAGGGCGTGAATGTGGGAAAGCTTCTCGCGGCGATCCCGAAGGACAAGCCGGTATGGGTACTCTGTCACACCGGAAATAAGAGTCTTTACGTTGCAGAGCTTATGAGCGATGCGGGCTTTGATGCCGGAAGCGTGGAGGGCGGATACCGTTCCTTCCTGCGTCTGTCCCTGTCCATGATGGTCATGAACGAGGAAGAGGTCACAGAGCGGACGAAAGCCATCGAGCGCAGCATCATCACGAAATACCGCAAGTCCATCTGGAGACGCTTCACAAAGGGAGTCCATGACTACGAGTTAATTAAGGAAGGCGATAAGATCGCGGTCTGCATTTCCGGAGGAAAAGACTCGATGCTGATGGCGAAGCTTTTACAGGAGCTGCAGCTTCACGGCAAGGTAAAATTCGACCTCGTATTCCTTGTGATGAATCCGGGCTACAACGAGGACAACTGGAATATCATCTTAAACAACGCGAAGCTTCTCGGCATCCCGATCAACGTGTTTGAGAGCGATATCTTCAACATTGTCGCTGACGTGGATAAGAGCCCGTGCTATCTCTGTGCGAGAATGCGCCGCGGTTACCTTTACTCCCATGCGAAGGAGCTCGGCTGCAACAAGATCGCCTTGGGGCATCATTTCGATGATGTGATCGAGACGACGCTCATGGGCATGCTGTACAGCGGAAAAGTCGAGACGATGATGCCGAAGCTCCACAGCAAGAACTTCGAAGGCATGGAGCTGATCCGCCCGATGTACATGGTCCGCGAGGCGGACATCAAGGCATGGAGGGATTACAACAACCTTCACTTTATCCAGTGCGCCTGCCGTTTCACCGAGCGCTGTGCGACCTGCGGCGGAGAAAAGGGATCGAAGCGCGACGAGATGAAGGAACTGATCGCGGAACTCAGGAAGCGCTGCGACACCATCGACATGAACATCTTCAACAGTGTCCACAATATTAATTTAAAGACGGTCATCGGTTATCACAAGGGAGACTGGACGTATAATTTCCTGGATGACTACGATGAGGAAGAGAAGAAAATGCCGCGGTAGATAAGAATATTTTAGGGCGTCAGTCGGTGGAAAGTTACTTTTCATGGGTAGGAATTTTCTGAACTGAAAATTCCGTATGATACCGTTGTAACTGTGGGAAACTTGCGCGGAAAATTAAACAAAAGCGTAATTGACAATTCTTTTCAAACACGCTATAATGAGATTCTATCGGAGATCATGCGGATGTGGCGGAACTGGCAGACGCACCAGCCTTAGGAGCTGGCGGGCAACCGTGGGGGTTCAAATCCCTTCATCCGCATTCTTCTTTAGAATTACGAATCGAATAACTACCAGAATAGGGGAGTAGTCGGCGCCACTGGCGCAGTAAGGCCAACATACTGGAAATGATCCTGGTTTTACTTTAAATGATGAGACTTATCTGTCGGGAAAAGACAGAGGGGGTCTCTTTTTTTATGCATTTGCGGGCCTCTTACTGGTGGGAAGATCAACAAGAAATAAAATTTGGAGGAAATGATCTATGGGGCTTCTGGAATTGTTTATCCTGGCTGTGGGGCTGTCGATGGACGCCTTCGCGGTGTCTGTCTGTAAGGGCTTGTCGGTGACGAAAATGGAACCGAAGCATGCGTTGCTCTGCGGCGCTTATTTTGGCGGATTTCAGGCACTGATGCCGGCCCTTGGTTATCTTCTGGGAAGTCAGTTTGAATCCATGATCACCCGGATCGACCACTGGATCGCCTTTGTGCTTCTCGGGATCATTGGATCAAGCATGATCAAAGAATCCAGGGAGGACGAAGAGGAAGAGGTCAGCGCGAGCTTTGATATGAAGACCATGCTGGCGCTGGCGGTTGCGACGAGTATTGATGCCCTCGCGGTGGGAGTCACCTTCGCATTTCTCCATGTAAATATCGTCTGGGCGGTGACCTTTATCGGCTGTACGACCTTTGTCCTGTCGGCGGTCGGGGTAAAGGTTGGTAATATATTTGGGATGAAATATAAGTCGAGGGCGGAGCTGGCCGGCGGTGTGATCCTGATACTCATGGGAGTCAAGATCCTGCTGGAGCATCTGGGATTTTTAGGCTGATATGAGATACAAATAGACCTCCGGGATTCTTGACAATGGTTTGGCAGACCGATATAATGAGTGAGTATCTGAGAGGCGTACAGCAGTGTACGATGAGCATTGTATACATCAGGGTTCAGCGTCATTTGATGCGGACCCTGTAACTATGTTGACATAAGCATGGAAAACGATTCTAATTTTCCGGAAAGTTGAAAAAATATGGAAAAGAGAAACACAAACAGACAGAGAGAATATCGGGATGATTACCGCCAGCATTCCCCGGCATGGATCCGGGCGCAGCGCAGGAAGAGAAAGCGCATTATAAGACGGCGGATCATGATCGGCAGTGCGGTGATCTGCATCGTGCTGATCGCGGGCGTGATCCGGATCTTTTCCGGCGGAAAGAGCCACGGAAAAGAGACGGAGGCCAGTGCCATCGAGGAATCCACATTCCAGGCATCCGATATCAGCGTAAACGGAATCTCCTTAAAGGGAATGACGAGAAGTGAGGCGAAAGCCGCTATTGAAAAAGAATATCCGTGGAAGGTGACGATCACCTACAACGGGGAGAGTATCGACGCGGAGAACCTGATCGACACTGATCTTGACGCATTTTTAGATGGAATCTGCACGGGAAAGGCAGAGGGAGAGTACACCTTCGCGGTTGAAGACTCCGAGGATCTGCAGTCCGCTGCGGCAGAGGCAGCGGCGGACGCGGCGGCGAAGTGGGATGTGAAGGCAAAGAACGGCTCGATCTCCGAGTATGACGCTGCGACGGATAAGTTCCTGTTTGCGGACGGAGCTCCGGGCAAGGCTGTGAACCAGGAGAAGCTTATAAAGGACCTCGTGGAGGCTGCGACAAGCGGAAACTATGACGCCGTGATCCAGGCTGAGGTTAATGAGAGCCAGCCGGAGCTTTCCGCAGCGAACGCGAAGGAGCAGTATAAGACTCTTTCTACGTTTACGACGGAGACTACCGCCAACGAGAAGAGAAATACAAACGTAAAGCTTGCGGCCAGGGCTATCAACGGAACCATCGTGCAGCCGGGTGAGGAATTTTCCTTTAATAAGGTCGTGGGACAGCGCACGGCGGAAAAGGGATATCAGGAAGCGGCTGCCTACAGTGGAGGCGAGGTCGTACAGGAACCGGGCGGCGGTGTCTGCCAGGTATCTTCCACGATGTACCGTGTGGCATTCCAGTCCGGTATGCAGATCACGTTCCGAAGATCTCATACCTTTGAGCCGAACTACGTAACTCCGGGACAGGATGCGGCCATCAGCTGGGATATTCCGGATTTCCGGTTTATCAATACATCAAAGGCGGCCATCGGTATCCGCGCGAACTACAGCAACCGGAAGATGACAGTCTCCTTCTACGGAGTACCGGTTCTGGAGGATGGAATCACCTGGAGTCTGGAGTCTGAGAAGACGGATGAGCTTCCGCCGCCGGAGCCGACTTATGTGGAGGATCCGACACTGGATCCGGGCACCGAGGTGACACAGAAGGCAGCGACGAACGGCAGCCGCTGGGTTACCTATAAGATTGTTTCAAAGAACGGAACTGTTGTCGAGAAGACAGAAGATCACGCGAAAACCTACAAGGGACATGCGGCTGTGATCCGCAGAAATACGGGAACCGTGAAGGTTTCACCGGATGAGACATCCGCAGTGGAGTCCACGTCCGCGGCAGCAGTAGACGGAATGCCGGACGGATATGTTCCGGGCGAGAGCGTCGCACCGGAGAGCTCCGCCGCCGCGACAACCGCAGCTGGTTCTTCCGGCACATCGGCGGCAGCGGTATCCACCGGTGGCTCTGAGACGAAGGGCACACACAGTGAGACAACGGCTGCATCGACGACAGCGGCAGCGACTGAGGCAGCGACGACGGCTGCACCGGCGACAGAAGCAACGACGGCAGCCGCGCCAAAGGGCCCGGGTGATGAAACATCCGCAGCTGCACCGACGGAAGCCATTGGAAATATTGCGGGATTTCCGGGAAATGGGAACTAGGGAAATCTTTGCACGCATTGGCAATGGCACTGGCAGATACAGGAAAACACCAGATAGAAACAAGGGGTGAATGCGGCATGTTCAGCAGGCGCGAATATGAATATGTGATGGAGATCGCCAAAGAGGGCAGCTTTTCGAAGGCAGCCCAAAAGCTTTATGTGTCCCAGCCAGCACTCAGCGGCGCGATCAAAAAGCTGGAAAAGGACCTTTACGGGATCCCGCTTTTTGACCGTGCCGTCACGCCGGTGGCATTGACACCGGCAGGGCAGTATTACCTTGAGCAGGCGAGAAAGATTTATGAGCTGAGGAATGAAATCGAACATCACTTTGCGGATCTTGCCGGAATCCGGACGGGAATCATCAATATTGGAACTTCCGGATATTTCTGCGCCTATCTTCTCCCGGATATCATCCGTGGCTACTACCGGCTCAATCCGAAATGCAGGATCAATGTGACGGAGACGGATGCCTCCGGCATGGACGCAGGTCTCCGTTCCGGACAGTTCAATATCACGATCGATGTCGAGGTGCTGGATCCGGAAATGTTTGAGAGTGTGACACTGGGATATGAGTATATGGTAATGGCTGTTCCGGCATCCTTTGAGGTCAATGACAGAATGAAACAATATCAGATCTCGAGAGAGGCGATCTTAAACAGAAGTTTTCTGGATGATTCGGTACCGGCTGTTGATCTTTCCCTCGTCGCGAAGGAACCGTTTTTGATGCTCAAAAAACATCACGATGCCTATCGCAGGAGTATGGATATCTGTGCGCATTCGGGATTTGAGCCAAACGTCGTGATGTCCTTCGATCAGCTTCAGACAGCCTATAACGTGGCGAGAAGTGGACAGACCGGTATTATTTTCTTCCGGGATGGGCTTTTAAAATACACGGAGAATACCGAAAAGCTGTGTTATTATAAGCTCGGGGATCCTCTGGCGAAGAGGGCAATTCTGCTGACAATGAAGCGCTATCCCGGCGTTGGACCGACGGTGGATGACTTTATTAAATATCTAATGCTTGCGAAGAAATAACGTGGATGGATACCGACTGCGTATCTGTCAAAATATATAGTATCAGGCGAAAAGCGTCTGGAACAGAATTCTGTTCCGGGCGCTTTTCGTTTATCCCCTATAAGCATTTGCTTATACATCCATATCTGAAAGCGAGTTGGAAATCTTTTCTCATAGATGTTACAGTAATGTCAGAAACAAGCAAGGTACATAAAGAGTTACCGCACAGAGGTCGGATGCGTCAGAACAGAAGCTCCGCATGAAGCGGGAACCACAAAGAAGTCACAGTATAAGGAGGATTCAGCATGAGATTAGCAACTATCAAGGTAAACGGAACAGAAAAAGCCGGTATCGTATTAAATCGCGGTATTCTTCCGATCAAGGCGCTGAACGCCGCAAAGGGAACTGCATGGGCGGAAGACATGATGAGCCTGATCCAGAAACAGCAGATCCCGGGCTTAACAAAATGGTATAACGAGGGCGGAAAGGAAGAGCTTGAGAACATTGCAGGTCTTGTCCCGAACGCAGATGTTGTATATGGTCCGCTTTACCGCAACCCGAAACGTATCTTTGGAATCGGTCTTAACTATGTGGATCATGCGGGAGACATCGGATCCGCAGCGCCGAAGGGATTCCCGGGAAGCTTCTTCAAGATGGCAGATACCCTGATCGGACCTGGGGACGAGATCCTGCTTCCGAAGTTAAAAGAAGCGCAGAAGACGACCGCTGAGGCAGAGCTTGGAATTATCATGGGAAAGGATTGCAGAGACGTTTCCGAGGAGAACTGGCAGGATGCCATCGTCGGATACACAACGATCCTCGACATGACAGAGGAGTCCATCTTAAAGGGAAATGATTATGTGACAGGAAATCCGAGATACCTCTGCATCGTCAAGAACTTCCCGACCTTCTTCTCCTTTGGACCGCAGCTCGTAACACCGGATGAGGTTCCGGATGTGCTGAAATTAAATGTACAGAGTATCCACAATGGCGAGGTTCACGCGGAAAACGTAGTTGCGAATATGACACACCGCCCGGCACGCCTCGTGTCCCTGCACAGCAGTATTCAGGGCTGGTACGCAGGAGACATCCTTTCCACCGGAACACCGAGAGCATTCCACATTCAGGACGGCGACATAGCGGAATGCCGCATCCAGGGACCGGACGGATTTGAGATGGCACCGCTTGTGAACCCGGTCGTTGACTTGAAAAAGCATCCGGAGAAATAGAACTTATTCAATTACTGTATTTTAATCAAACAATTCAAATAATTAAAATAATAATTTGATCCCGGATAGCTGTGAAGAGATAAACAGTTACCAGTTTCAAAACATTTAAATTGGAGGTATCTATCATGGATTTAGGTTTAAAAGATAAAGTTGTTCTTTGCATGGCATCTGCAGCAGGACTTGGAAAAGGAATCGCAACAGAGATGGCGCGTGAGGGCGCAAAGGTTATGATCTGCACCGCTGAACCGTTTAAGGATCAGCTCCTCGAGGCGCAGGCTGAGATCGAGAAAGAGACCGGAAATAGACCGGAAACATTCCTCTGCGATGTGAATAAACCGGAAGACATTGACGCACTTGTAAAACATACGGTCGATACTCTCGGCGACATCTACGCTTTAGTAAATATGTGCCCGGGTCCGAAGCCGGGACCGTTCGAGAACTTTGATGACGCAGCATGGACAGGCGCTTTCAATATGTGTCTCCTTTCCTATGTAAGAACCATCCGTGCGGTACTCCCGTCCATGAAACGTCTCGGCGGTGGCCGTATCGTAAACTCTACATCCTCTTCTGTTAAGGACTGCCTCGACAACCTGATCCTTTCCAACACCATGAGAATGGGCGTTGTCGGCATGAGCAAGACACTTGCAAGAGAAGTCGGCAAGGACAACATCCTGATCAATGTCATCGGACCTGGTCGTATCGGCACAGCAAGAATCGAGAGCTTAAATAAGATGCGCGCGGACAAAGCCGGAATCAGCGTATCCGACTATGAAAAAGAGGACCTTAAGAAATTCCCGATGGCGCGCTACGGCACTATCGACGAGTACGGTCGTCTCGCAACATGGCTCTGCTCTGAGGCAAACACATATGTATCTGGCCAGACGATCCTCTTAGACGGCGCTATGACGACCGCATATTAATCAGAAAACATGTATTGTCCCGCTGCGTGTGAAAACAGCGGGGCAATACGGATTGAAACAGCCAATATCAGGTCACTCCTTCTGGACTGGGAAGCGTAAAGCAGAAAGGAACTTTAGTGATGGATAAATTATTTGCAAAAAGAATGGACGAGCTCGCTCCGTCCGGAATCAGAAAAGTAAACGAAAAAGCGCTTGCAATGGAGCGTGCCGGTGAGACCGTGATTCACTTTGAACTTGGTCGTCCGGATTTTGACACACCGGAATATATCAAAAAAGCCTGCATCGCCGATATCGAGAAAGGTGACGTTTTCTACACCTCCAACTTCGGTACCATGGAGCTCCGCGAGGCGATCGCTTGGAAATTAAAGACTCAGAATAATGTCGACTACAAGCCGTCCGAGATCATCGTCAGCGTTGGTCTTTCCGAGGCTGTCTTCGATGTAATGACAGCGATTCTCGATGAGGGCGATGAAATTCTCGTTCCGAATCCAGGCTGGTTAAACTACTTAAATGTACCGAAGCTTCTCGGCGCAACACCGATCACCTATACATTAAAGGAAGAGAATGATTACCAGATCGATCTCGATGAGATCCGCGCAAAGGTAACTCCGAGAACAAAAGCCATGGTCCTCATCACACCGAGCAACCCGACCGGAGGTGTTCTCGCTGAGAATGTCTTAAAGGAACTGGCGGAAATCGCAGTGAAGAACGACATCATGGTCATCTCCGATGAGGTTTACGAGAGACTGCTATATGATGATGCAAAGCACATCAGCATCGCTTCCCTTCCGGGAATGAAAGAGCGTACCATCACATTGAATGGCTTCTCAAAGGCGTATTCCATGACCGGATGGAGACTCGGATATGCTGCATGCAATGAGGAGATTGTTAAGACCGTCAACAAGCTTCATCAGCATGTGGTCACATGCGCAACTTCCTTCGTACAGAAAGCAGGCGTCGTTGCCCTCAAAGAAGAGAAAAACGAAGTCACCGACATGGTCAAAGAGTATCAGAGACGCCGCGACTACGCAGTCAAAGCCATCAATGAGATCGACGGCTTAAGCTGCCGCTGTCCGAAAGGTGCATTCTATATCTTCATCAACATTGAAAAACTCGGCATGACCGGGCAGGAATTCGCACCGCTGCTCCTTGAGAACGCAAAAGTTGCCCTTGTTCCGGGCGATGTATTCGGGACGGAAGGTGATCATTATGTCCGGATGTCCTTCGCGAATAGCTATGAGAATGTCGTTGAGGGATGTAAGAGATTGAAAGAGTTTGTTGAGAAGCTTCGCAGGAACAAATAAGCATTTCATATCGGAAGATTACTTCTTTTATATCTAAAAACCCCGGAACCTGTTATAAGATTCCGGGGTACATAACGAGAGCACGAGACGGGATTCGAACCCGCGACCCTCGCCTTGGCAAGGCGATACTCCACCACTGAGCCACTCGTGCGAAATGAAATTGCTTTAAGAGATGTTTCTATTATACCTATAGTTTTTTTACCTGTCAATGATGAAAACGTAATGTTTTACATGATTTTGCACAGCAGCAAAATGGAAATAGTACAATGATCTGGCGAAGATTCGTATCTTTTGACCGTAGTCATGGGATACGGACTCAGGCAGAATCAGATAAACAGGAGGTAAAGATGTGAAGAAAAAGGTGTTGTATGTTGAGCGTGGTATTGATGAATACGGTTTGTATGAAGGAACTCAGGATGCCATGAAGGATCTGAACGTGGAGTTGTCCATCACGCTTGATCCGAAGGACATTGAAGACTGCGACGGAGTGATATTTCCGGGAGGTCTGCCGGATGTTGATCCTGAGCTTTATGGGGAAGAGAATCAGGGCAGCATGAACCTCGACAGAACGCTGGATGATGAGCAGATGGCAATGATCGACGCTGCGGTAAAAGCAAAGAAGCCGATCCTGGCGATCTGCAGAGGAATGCAGCTGGTTAATGTTTATTTTGGGGGAACATTGATCCAGGATCTGGAGAATGGAACTATGCATAAATATGTTCCGAACGAGAACAAGCTGCATGATACGGTCAGCATTTCAGGAACCCCATTCGCGATCATCTACGGCGATACCGGAATTGTCAATTCTGCCCATCATCAGGCTGTAAAAAAACCGGGAAAAGGATTTAAGATCGGTCAGGTATGGCTTTCGGGAAAGCTTAGCCCGGAGCAGAAAAAAGAATGGCTGGAAAAGATCGAAAATGATGAGACCCTGGAGATAGAGTGCAAGAGAACCTGTATTATAGAAGGAATGATACATAAGGAGCTGCCGATCATTATGGTACAGTGGCATCCGGAGCTGATGCACAGAGATCCGATCAAGGGAACATTGGATCAGGACCGTATCTTTATGTACTTTGCGTCATTACTGAAATAACAGGGGGAAGATCATATGGCAATTTACAATGCAATCATGGCATTTACGAACTGGATGTGGACATTCCCGATCCTTGCCCTGCTGATCGGCGGCGGTCTTGTGATCACCGTGGCATGCGATTTTGTCCAGATCAAACATTTTGGCTACATGCTGAAGGCAACATTCGGTGATGCAGCGCACAGTAAGAGTGAAGAAGGAATCTCAAGCTGGTCGGCGATGGTAGCGACACTTGCAAATACGATCGGAACCGGCAACATCATCGGTGTCGGAAGTGCGATCGCGTTAGGAGGTCCCGGAGCGGTTTTCTGGATGTGGGTGATCGGTTTTGTCGCGATGGCATTAAAATATTCTGAGGCATTGCTTGGTGTGTATACAAGAGAAAAGGATGCAAACGGACAGTGGCGCGGCGGAGCGAATATTTATCTGGCAAAGATCTGGAAACCACTTGGATGGATCTGGGCGATCACCTGCTGCTTTGGAATGGCGGTCGGATGCGGCGTTCACACCGGAGCGATCAGCTCCTCTGTACATACATTCGGAGTGCCGTCCCTGATCACAACCGTAGTTTGCTGTGTGATCATCGTTCTGGTTATTCTTGGCGGTCTTGGCGCACTTGTAAAGGTCACTGACAAACTGGTACCGGCAATGGCGATCATCTATATGGCAGCTGGAACACTTCTGATCATTCTGAATATTCAGAATCTGATTCCGGCTCTGATCTCCGTCTTTACAAATGCATTTACAGGGACAGCGGCAACCGGCGGATTTGCAGGGGCTGCGCTGGCGGCAACGATCAAAAACGGTTGTTCCAGAGGTGTGTACTCGAATGACGGAGGAAACGGAAGCGCCAGCATCCTGCATGCCCAGGCGAACACAAATGAGCCGGTCAAGCAGGGAATGTTTGGTATTTTCGAGGTATTTATGTGCACGATGATCATCTGTACGTTCAGCGCAATGGTCATTCTTGTCACAGGAACATGGGAGACTGGAGATCCTGGTTCTGTTCTGGCGATCAATGCATTTGGAACGATCGGTCTTCCGGGAAGACTCCTGGCATCCATCAGCCTGATCCTTTTCGCAGCATCTTCAGCGTTGTCAATGTCAACATCGGCAGGGATCCTTGCGGAAAACCTGCTGGGAAAAGCAGCAAAGCGGATCATGCAGATCCTGGTTGTGGTTTGCTGTTTCATCGGAGGCACGATCGGTGTTGATGCGGCACTCCCGTGGGTAGATTTTGGCAACATGTGGATGATCCTGGTTCATGTCATCGGCATCATGTTCTGGGTTCCGAAGATGCGGGAGCTCACACTTGATTTCTTTGACCGTCTGAAGAGGGGAGAAATCCAGGAGTAAGCAGAGATCGGACATAATTTTTGCGGCGGGTATACCCGTTTTTAAAAAGAGATTTAAATAAAAGCTCAGTGTCAGGATGAAAAAACGAAGGAGAAAATAGTTACTTTGCACGGAGTCACTGATCTGATCAATACTATCGTATAGGTAAGTATTAAACTATAATGTGAGTATTACATTTAAATGTGCGTACTTGTATTTGAAATCATTCTTGATATAAGCAACAAAAAAAACTGATCCAATAGAAGCGGAGGAAAATTTTATGAGCAAAAAAATCGTAGTTATCACAGGAAGCCCAAGAAAAAACGGCAACAGTTTTGCAATGACAGAGGCATTTATCAAAGCAGCTGAGGATAAAGGGCATACCGTTACCCGCTTTGATGCAGCGATGAAACAGGTTGGCGGATGTCATGCATGCGAGACATGTTTTAAGACTGGAAAGGCCTGTTCCTTTGACGATGATTTTAATACGATCGCACCGGCAATCCTGGAAGCAGATGCGGTTGTGTTCAGCACACCGGTTTACTGGTATTCGATCCCGGCCCAGATTAAAGGGGTTATCGACAAAATGTATTCCTTCTGTGTGGCAGGGAAAGAGATCGCAGGCAAGGAATGTGCCGTGATCACCTGCTGTGAGGAAAATGACCTGTCTGTCATGGACGGTGTCCGAATCCCGATCGAGCGTACGGCTGCTCTGCTGAAGTGGAATATGATCGGCGAAGTGCTGGTCCCGGGTGTTTTAAACGCAGGAGAGATCGAAAAAACAGACGGATGCAGACAGGCGGCTGAACTGGCAGAGAAGATCTGAGAGAAAAGGTGAGTGCAGGTATGGGAAAGAAGATTGTAATACTGAATGGAAGTCCCAGAAAAAATGGGAACACTTCCGCTCTGGTCCGAAAGTTTACGGAAGGCGCAGAGAGTGCAGGGAATGTGGTTACGGAATTCTTTCTTGATCACATGGAAATCCATGGTTGTAAAGGCTGTTTTGGCGGTCACAGCAGCCGCGAATGCCCATGTGTCCAGAAAGACGATATGTCACAGATCTATCCGGCCGTAAAAGAATGTGATGTGATCATTCTTGCGACTCCTTTGTATTACTGGAATATGAGCGGACAGATCAGAACAGCGATCGACAGACTGTTTGCACTTGAGGAAGGCGATGGAAACCTGCTCCGGGGACATGGACGGGCAAGCGCACTTTTAATGGCGGCAGAAGGAAATGGATTTGAGGATGTCCTGACTTATTATGATCACCTGATGAAACATCTGAGATGGAAAAATATCGGGCATGTTCTTGCGGGAGGCAATGGGGATGTCGGAGACATCACCGGAAAGCCGGAACTGGAACAGGCTTATGAGCTTGGAAAGTCGATCTGACAGACAATGAGAATGTGTTTTGCGATTCCTAAAAATGCCTGAAGGCAGGAAAATCAAAGGAATCGAAACAATAAAAATATTAAATTAACCTGTTGTGCTATTTCAAATAAAACGTTTAAAA